>CAZXRS010000001.1:0-30599 GCA_964642635.1 uncultured Bifidobacterium sp.
GACCTTCGGGTTATGAGCCCGACGAGCTGCCAGACTGCTCCACCCCGCGTCTGAGGAGCGAGACTATAACTCAGTTCCCACCACGACGCAATCTGCTTTTATCGCCATGCCTCGGTGTTACACTCGGCTCCGAACTTTCGCATACTCATGTCAGCCCCTGATTCCTCTCTGACCCCGATGAATTTTTGCTCCGATTGCGGACAAGCGGTATCGCTTGTGATTCCTCCGGAAGACAATCGTTTGCGCCATGTGTGTGCGCATTGCGGCAGCATCCATTATCAGAACCCGAAGATGGTCATCGGCAGCATTCCGCTATGGGAAGACGATGGACGCGTTCTACTGTGCCGCCGCGCGATCGAACCGCGACGTGGGTACTGGACGCTGCCTGCGGGATTCATGGAGAACAGCGAGACGACGGAAGAAGCCGCCTTGCGCGAAACACAAGAAGAAGCAGGTGCTCGTGTCGAGTTGCAGGGACTGTTTTCACTACTGAATGTGCCGCATGTACATCAGGTTCATCTGTTCTATCGTGCGCGACTGCTTGACCTTGATATCGTGGCTGGCATCGAGAGCCTTGAGTGTCGGTTATTCAGCGAGGCCGACATCCCTTGGGACGATATCGCTTTCCCTACCGTATCCCGCACGCTGCAATGGTTCTTTGCGGATTACGCAGCGCATCGTGAGGGCAAGCCATTTGGTTTTCATTCGCTGGACATACGCAAAAGCATGCGCCAATAAAAAAAGGCCGCATGCAGCGGCCTTTTTTTATTGCACAGCAGATCCTTACCAACTGACCTCACGCTCTGGCGTTGCCGTAATCTTGTGAACCGACAGATCCGCGCCCTCGTACTCCTCTTCCTGATTTAGCCGGATACCAACAAGCTTCTTAAGCAAGCCATAAACGATAAATCCGCCAGCTGCCGCAATGGCGATGCCCAGCAGGGTGCCGATCAGTTGCGACATGAAGGATACGCCGCCAATACCGCCCAGTTCCTTCAGGCCGAAGATACCAGCAGCGATACCGCCCCATGCGCCGCACAGACCATGAAGTGGCCACACACCGAGCACATCATCAATCTTCCAGCGATTCTGTGTGAGCGTAAACATCCACACAAAGATCGCGCCAGCGATCGCACCGGTAGCTAGCGCACCGAGTGGATGCATCAGGTCAGAGCCCGCGCAAACGGCGACCAGACCGGCGAGTGGACCGTTATACGCAAAACCAGGATCGTTTTTGCCGAGAACAACCGCCACCAATGTGCCGCCGACCATTGCCATCAGTGAGTTCATCGCGACCAGTCCATTCATCTTGTCTAAGGTCTGCGCACTCATCACGTTAAATCCAAACCAGCCCACAGCGAGTATCCATGCACCCAGCGCGAGGAAGGGAATGCTTGAGGGCGGGTGGGCAGAAACGCGGCCATCTTTGGTGTAGCGACCGTAGCGCGAACCTAGCAGCAGTACTGCCGGCAAGGCCGCCCAGCCACCCACTGCGTGAACGACCACCGAGCCGGCGAAGTCATGGAACGGAACACCGTAGCTCGCCTCCAGCCAAGCCTGGAATCCGAAGCGCTGGTTCCAGGCAATGCCCTCGAACAGCGGATACACCAGACCCACCATCAGCGCAGTGGCTGCCAGTTGCGGATGGAAGCTTGCGCGTTCGGCGATACCGCCGGAGATAATCGCCGGGATGGCCGCCGCGAAGGTCAGCAAGAAGAAGAACTTCACCAGCTCGAAGCCATTCTTCTGCGCCAGTACATCGGCGCTATCGAAAAAGTTCACGCCATATGCAATCGCGTAACCGACAAAGAAATAGGCAATCGTCGAGACGGCAAAATCGACTAAGATTTTTACCAGCGCATTGACCTGATTCTTCTTGCGAACCGTGCCGAGCTCGAGGAATGCGAAACCGGCATGCATCGCCAGAATCATGATCGCGCCGAGCAAGATGAATAGCGCGTCGGCGCCATTGCGAAATGGGTCCATGAACTTCCCCTTTTAAGTGCAAAAATAATGAAAAGCCCTGCTTTGTAGCAATAATCGTTCCCTTTTGGGGCGAATTCTCATTCGCACTAAGCCGTTGAATTAAAATAACTTATTTTGATATTTAATTTACAAGTACGGGTCTACGCACTCCATTTGTGCGAAAGCTCGTATCGAATTGGTGAGTATGCGTCTCCCTTGGCTTGAGCCAGATACCCCATTCCCGGACCCGGAAAGCGCCCTGACCCAGCGCGATGGCGCGCCCGGATTGCTAGCGGCGGGCGCCGACCTGTCGCCTGAGCGCCTGCTAGCTGCCTACAGCCAGGGCATCTTCCCTTGGTTTTCGGAAGATCAGCCCATTCTGTGGTGGAGTACGGATCCCCGCATGGTCCTGCGGACGGATGAATTTCATGTCTCCCACAGCTTGCGCAAAACCCTGAAGAAAATCGACCGCAGCATGACCGAGGGCGGCCCATGGCAAATTCGCTTCGACAGCGCTTTCGCGACAGTGATACGGGAATGCGCGACCCCGCGCCCGGACAGCGGTGGCACGTGGATATCGCCGCAGATCATCGACGGCTATTGCGGTCTGCACCGTCTGGGCTACGCGCACTCTTCTGAGCTATGGCACGAGGGTCAGCTGGTCGGCGGCGCGTATGGGGTATGCATAGGGCGGATGTTCTATGGGGAATCCATGTTCGCCAGAGCGCCGGATGCGTCCAAGGTCGCGCTGGCCTATCTGGTGCATTTCCTGCGATCTGCAGGGGTTGCCCTGATCGATTGCCAGCAGGAGACCTCCCATCTGGCCACGCTGGGCGCGCGCCCCATGCAGCGAACCGCCTTCCTTGCACAGATGAAAGCCGCCATTGCGCAGCCTGCAATTCCCAACTGGACACCGCTCCCGCTGGCTGATGGCTTTTTCGGCGAGGATGACGCAAACAAAGCTTTGCAGTCCGGCGCCGGCTCAGTGTAAATTTGCATGCATGACCCACCTTAAGGATCTGCCGTTCTCGACGCTACAGTTCTACGCAACTGCGCCCTACCCGTGCAGTTACCTGGAAAACCGTCAGGCACGCTCGCAGGTTGCCACACCATCGCACCTGATTAATGCCGATGTGTATTCGGAACTGGTAAAGAACGGTTTCCGTCGCAGTGGCATCTTCACCTACCGCCCTTACTGCGATGGATGCCAGGCCTGCACACCTGTGCGCGTCGATGTCTCCCGCTATACCCCTAGCCGCAGCCAGCGACGCGCATGGAAACAGCACGGCGATTTGGTGACATCGGTGTCGCGGCTGGTGTATGTCCACGAGCATTACGAACTCTATCTGCGCTATCAAGCGGTGCGCCACGCGGGCGGCGGCATGGATCAGGACAGCCGCGACCAGTACGCGCAATTTCTATTGCAAAGCAAGGTCAACACCCGACTGGTCGAATTCCGTGAACCCGATGGCGCACTGCGTATGGTCAGCATTATCGATGTGCTCGATGACGGACTCTCGTCGGTCTACACTTTTTACGATCCTGACCTGTCACACGCGAGCTTCGGTACCTACAACGTGTTGTGGCAGATCGAGCAGGCGCGCCAACTGGACATGCCTTACGTCTACCTCGGCTACTGGATCGCCGACAGCGACAAGATGCGCTACAAGATGAATTTCCGTCCGATTGAAGCTCTGCGTCGCGGACGCTGGGAGCCGATGGAAGGCTGAGATCTGTGCCGCAGTACAATGAGCGGGTTAGTTCAACGACCTTCTCATCGTGTCCGATAAGTTCCTCTACGCTCTCGCCCGTCCGCTGCTCTTCTCGCTCGATCCCGAGTCCGCGCACAATCTGACCCTGCCGGCATTGCGATCCGCTGCAGCCCTGGGGCTTGCGCATTTTCTGCCTACACCGAAAGCCGATCCGCGTACGGTGATGGGCATCACATTTCCTAATCCTGTGGGCTTGGCTGCGGGCTTGGATAAGGACGGCGCTTACATCGACGGCCTGGCTGCGCTAGGCTTTGGATTCATTGAAGTCGGTACCGTCACGCCGCGCGCGCAGCCGGGCAATCCCAGACCGCGCATGTTTCGCCTGCCCCAGGCGAATGCGCTGATCAATCGCATGGGTTTCAACAATGGCGGTGTCGATGCCTTCGTGCGTAATGTGCAGGGCTCGCGCTTCTATCAGGAGAAGCAAGGTGTACTCGGACTGAACATCGGCAAGAACGCCGATACGCCCATCGAGTGCGCGACGGATGATTACCTGCTCTGCCTGGAGAAGGTCTATCCGTACGCCGCTTATGTGACGGTGAATATTTCGTCGCCGAATACAAAAAATCTGCGCCAGCTACAGCAGGCCTCTGAGCTGGATGATCTGCTCTCCCGACTCAAACAATCACAAACGATGCTGGCCGATAAACACGGCCGCTATGTGCCGATTGCACTGAAGATTGCACCCGATCTCGATGGCGAACAGATAAAGGCGATTGCTGATGCGCTGCTGCGTCACAAGATAGATGGCGTCATTGCGACCAACACCACGATCACCCGCGATGCCGTACAGGGTCTGCCGCATGCGGACGAGGCAGGGGGATTATCCGGCGCTCCGGTGCTGACGCTCTCTAACCGCGTCATCGCCGCACTGAGTGCCGAGCTACGTGGCGAGATACCTATTATCGGCGTTGGCGGTATCTTTACCGGCGCCGATGCCAAAGCAAAAATCGATGCCGGCGCAAGTCTGGTTCAGCTCTACACAGGACTGATTTATCGCGGCCCCGCGCTGGTGCGTGAATGCGCACAAGCTATCGCGTCTGACTGAATGCTCACACTCTGACCCATACCACGATGGACAAAATCAAACTCGGCTATAGCGATCTGGAAGTCACGAAGGTCTGTCTCGGTACGATGACCTTTGGCGAGCAAAATACCGAAGCGCAGGCGCACAGTCAGCTCGATTACGCGCTAGAGCGCGGCATCAACTTCATCGACACAGCCGAAATGTATCCGGTCATGCCGAGAGCGGAAACGCAAGGTGCTACCGAACGCATCATTGGTACCTGGCTGAAGAAAAGCGGACGGCGCAAGGACATCATCCTCGCGAGCAAGATCGCTGGGCCATCGACGCACACGACTTGGATACGCAACGGCGAAAGCAATTTTGATCGAAAGAATATTCGCGCCGCCATCGACACCAGTCTGCAGCGACTGCAGACGGATTATCTCGATCTATACCAGCTGCACTGGCCGAGCCGCAACGTGCCCATCTTCGGTCAGCAATTCTTTGATCCGCAGCGCGAACGTCCGCACGTGCCCATTGAAGAATCACTGATGGCGCTGCAAGAGCTGATCGATGAAGGCAAAGTGCGCCATATCGGCATTTCGAATGAAAGTGCCTGGGGCGTGAGCGAGTTTTGCCATATCGCCCGACAGAAAGGCCTGCCCCGTATCGTATCGATACAAAATGCCTACCATCTGGCGAACCGGCAATTCGAGAGTGGCGTCGACGAGGCCTGCTTCCGCGAGAATGTCAGTCTGCTCGGATACAGCCCGCTGGCCTTCGGTCAGCTGACAGGAAAATACATTGATCAGCCCAATGCTCACGGGCGTCTGACGATTTTCCCGCCGACCTGGAGCCCGCGTTATTTACGCCCGCGCGTGATCGAGGCGACGAAACGCTACATGAAGATCGCTAAAGATAATGGAATGTCGGTCACACAACTGGCACTAGCCTGGTGCTATACGCGCAGTTTCGTTGCATCGACGATTATCGGCGCCACCAGCGTTGAGCAGTTGCGGGCCAATATCGACGCGTATTCGATCAGACTATCGGAAGACGTTGTGAATGCGGTGAACGAGGTACATCTCGAATTCACCGATCCGGGTATGTAATTACATGAACAGCGGCGCCAAGATCACCGCCCAGGTGATGAGCGCCAGCAGGAAAGTCAGCATCACTGCTGCACTGCCCAGATCTTTCGCATTTTTTGACAGCGAATGACGATCCAGGGACACGCGATCAACAACGGCTTCGATCGCGGAGTTCAGTAATTCAACCACCAACACGAGTACCAGCACGGCGATCAATGCGAGCTTTTCAAAGCGGGTGACGGGCAGCACTAGCGCAATCACGATGCCGGGCACCGCGATCATGAGCTCCTGCCGAAACGCATGCTCATGCTTCCATGCAGCCCGAAATCCGTCAATCGAGTAGAAGAACGCGGAAAAAATCCGCTTTAATCCACTCTTGCTCTTGAATTCACTGAATTGCTGCTGGGAGTCTGGCATCGGTCAGGAAGTTGGTTTGCGCTCGCGATACAGCTCCGTGAAGGTCTTGCCCGAAGGAGCCGGCATGTCGCGATTATCCGTCCAACCACCGGCGCCCGGCAATGCATGGATCAGCTTTTCACGTCCACCCATGAGCTTGAGCGCACGCGCGGCCCAATGCGTAGCAAATCGATAAAGCTTGGGACGCTTCGCGAAGAAAGCCCAGATGCCGAACGCGACATACTCGAACGTCGGGCGCAGACCTTTCTTAAACTGCTTCTCACGCAGCTTGCGCAACAGATCCGGCAGCGGAATCTTCACCGGGCATACCACATGACATTCGCCGCACAGCGTTGATGCCTGCGGCAGATCCATCGCGTTTTCGACACCGACATAAGCGGGCGTCAGCACACTACCCATCGGTCCCGGGTACACCCAGCCGTAACTGTGGCCGCCAATCTTCTGATACACCGGGCAGTGATTCATGCATGCTCCGCAGCGGATACAACGCAGCATCTCTTCAAACTCGGTACCAACCAGTCCAGTACGACCGGCATCGACCAACACGAAGTACATATGTTCCGGACCGTCCTGATCATGCTGACCACGTGGACCGGTCAATAGCGAAAAGTAATTCGAGATCGACTGCCCTGTGGCTGAACGCGGCAGCAGACGCATGATGGTCGCGAGGTCGGACAGCGTTGGCAGCACCTTCTCAATACCCGTCACGACCACGTGCACCTTTTCCGGCTTGATCGTGCACATGCCTTCATTGCCTTCGTTGGTCACGACAGCCACCGAACCAGATTCGGCGATCACGAAGTTACCGCCGGTGACACCCATATCTGCCGACAGGAAATGCGGACGCAACACCTCGCGCGCCTCGCGTGTCATCTGCGCGATGTCGGTCAGGCGCGGCTTCTGGTGAACCTTCGCGAACAGATCCGCAATCTCTTCTTTATCCTTGTGTACCACCGGCGCGATGATGTGCGACGGTGCTTCGTTATCATTGATCTGCAAAATATATTCGCCGAGATCGGTCTCGATCGGCGTAACGCCGACCGCTTCCAGCGCGCGGTTGAGTTGCATCTCTTCCGACACCATCGACTTCGACTTGATGACCTTCTTCACCCCATGCTTCTGGGCGATCTCGACGACCAGGCGTGACGCGTCTTCAGCTGACTCTGCGTAAAGCACCGTGGCCCCACGTCGCGTCGCTTCTTTTTCGAAGGTTGCGAGCCACACATCGAGATTCTCAATGGCACGCATGCGACGTTCAATTGCCGCATCGCGCGTGCCTTCGAAATCATCAAGCTCGGTAATGGCGCTAGCGCGCGCCGTGACAAACTTGGTCGACAGCTTGTTCAGATTTTGCTGCAGGCGAAGATCCGCGAGCTTCTGACCAGCGCGGGCCTTGAAATGCATGGATTGGACTTGCATCACGCGTCTCCTGCCAGAACTTGCGCCACATGCAGCACACGCGTTGTGGTGTCACCGGTGCGGCGTAGCCGGCCTTCAATATTGAGCATGCAACCGAGATCTCCGAGTACAACGGCATCTGCACCGCTGGCATGGATGTTTTCACATTTCTCGTCAACGATAGCCGTTGAGATGTCGCCGTATTTGACCGCAAAGGTTCCGCCGAAACCGCAGCACTGCCGCGCATGGGGCATTTCCTTCAGTTCGACGCCATCGCGCTTGGCCAGTAGCTCGCGCGGCTGTCGCTGCACATTGAGTTCACGAAGCCCGCTACAGGAATCGTGATAAGTCACTGTGCCGCGGAAAGCACCTGCCGCCGCCGCTGGCAGTTTGTCGAGCTTGATGACATTGACGAGAAAGTCGGTCAGTTCGTACACACGCTCCTTGATGCGCGCGTAACGAGCCAGTAACGCCGGATGGCCGGCGAAGATGTCTTCATAGTGAGTCCGTATCGTGCCGCCACAGGAACCGGAAGGAATGACGATATAGTCAAATGCCTCGAACTCATCGAGAAATTTCGTGGCCAGGTCGCGTGCTGCGTCCTTATTACCCCCGCTGTAGGCAGGCTGGCCGCAGCAGGTCTGGTTCTCTGGAACCACAACCTCACACCCTGCGGACTCGAGCAACTTGAGCGTCGAGAAGCCTATTTCGGGACGCATCACATCCACAAGGCAGGTCACCAGCAATCCGACACGCATGTCATTCCCTATCTGAATGCAGTTTTTGTAGGCGGTGATTATCCGATGACTGAACCGTTAATAGCACAGCGGGTAGGCATGAAATAAATTTGCCCGACATGCCATACCGAGGGTGTTCTCAACGCGGCCCAGGCGGCGGGCGGCGGGAAATTAACCGTCTTCGGCGCAGGGTTTCCATGGGTGCGCACTTGAAATCCCGTTTCACATCGTGATATAAAGCACATTGCACCGCACAATATCGACGCCAACATCCATGAAATCCGACGCTACCCCGACCGGTGATAAGACATCCATTCAGGTTATCGAGCGGATGATGACCCTGCTCGACGCGCTAGCGGCGCATTCAGATCCGGTGAGCCTGAAAGATTTGGCCAACGAGACCGGCCTTCACCCATCGACCGCCCATCGGATTCTGAACGATATGGTCGCCAAACGGTTTGTCGATCGCGCAGAACCCGGCACCTACCGGCTCGGTATGCGTCTGCTGGAGCTGGGCAATATCGTGAAGAGCCGGCTCAATGTCCGTGAAGCGGCGCTACCTTTCATGCAGGCGCTGCACCACAGGACGCAACAGACGGTGAATCTGTCGGTACGTCAGGGGGACGAAATTGTGTACATCGATCGCGCATTCTCTGAACGGTCGGGTATGCAAGTGGTCCGAGCGATCGGTGGTCGCGCTCCGCTACACCTGACCTCGACGGGCAAGCTCTTTCTTTCAGTGGACGACAATAAGCTCGTGCGCGTATATGCAACCCGCACGGGTCTTGCTGGCCATAATAAAAACTCGATCACGGATCTGGCGAAGCTAGAAAGAGAGCTGTCGTTGGTGCGCGCACGCGGATATGCGCGTGATAACGAAGAACTTGAATTAGGTGTGCGCTGCATGGCAGCCGGTATTCATGACGATTCGGGACGTCTGATCGCCGGACTATCGATCTCAGCACCGGTAGACCGGCTGAAGGATGAATGGGTGGAAGATCTGATCGCCACCGCAAACAGTATCTCGGAAGTGTTGGGGTACCGGGCGGCAGAGCTTACCTAATAACGATTCGTCATTGATCTGATCCAACCATAAAAAAAGCGACCCATCGGGTCGCTTTTTTATTTGCGCTACCAATCAGCTGCGCTTGGACGACCTGTCCGACATCGCTGACGCACCGCGGTTCTCCAGCCACTTGCGGATCCGGCTGGCATCAGTCAGGCGGGCCTGCTTGCTTTTCGAATCCAGGAAGATCATCACCACGGGTCGACCAGACACATGCACCTGCATCACCAGGCAGCGACCGGCCTCTGAGATGTAGCCAGTCTTCTGCAGGCCGATCTCCCAATCCGGGTTTTCGATCAGGCCATTCGAGTTTCGGTACTCAAGCGTACGACCACCGGGATCGACTGCATAACGGCTGTCGGTCGAGTACTGGCGGATGAGCGGATGCTGATACGCCGCGACTACCAGCTTTGCAAGATCCCGCGCACTGGACACATTAGAACTGTTCAGGCCAGTCGAATCAGAAAAATTCGAGCTGCTCATGCCAAGCTCACGCGCCTTCGCGTTCATTGCCGCGACGAAAGCACGGATACCTCCCGGATAGTTGCGGCCCAGTGATGCAGCAGCACGATTCTCGGAGCTCATCAAAGCAATGTGCAGCATGTTGGAGCGCGACAGCTGCGAACCCACCCGCAGACGCGAGTGGCTGAATTTCTCGCGGTCGACATCCTCTTCCGTGACTGTCAGCGTCTCTTCCAGATCCTGACCAGCCTCGACCACTACCAGGCTGGTCATCAGCTTAGTGATAGACGCGATCGGCAGAGCGATATGCGCATTTTTTTCGAACAGCACCTCGCCGCTCGTCTGATCCATCACCAGCGCAACGTTCGAGCTCAGCGCCAGCGGGTCTTGAGTGAGATTAAGTCCGGCAAGATCGCCGGCCGTCAGCACCGGCGGAACGCCGGCCATGGCCGACGCAAACGCGACGCGCTGATAGCCCTTACGCTTGCCCGCGCGAGGCTGATCATCGCGCTCTAGCGCCAGCTGACGCTTGCGATGCTCTCGCTCCTCTCGCGCCAGTTTTTTATCCCTGACGACGCCACGCGAGCGAGCCGACTTTTTGCCGGCATCAGCATTCGACGCAGTCGTGCGTTTTTGAGTATTGGCGGCTTGTGCCGCAGGCAAGCTGTACGCCGTAGCCAGAGTGACAACCAGCGCCTTGAGAATGAAACCGCGCATCCGGAACCCCGATGGGTGCAAAAACGAAGCTTGCAGTTTAGCAAAACCCCGAAAATCCGCAAGCAAATTAGAGGCTTATGAGCGCTAATTAAACGGGTTTATTACTAGCAACTACTCAATTTTGAAAAATTGCCTTTTCAGCAATCTTAAACTCGCACCGTTTCGGCGATCGCTCGGCCGAGGTCTTCGGTACTTGCGTGGCCACCCATGTCGGGTGTGAAGGGAGCGTGTTGCGGGCCTTCGGCCAACACGGATTCGATGGCTGTAACGATCGCGGCAGCGGCCTCTTGGTAGCCGAGGTGATCGAGCATCATCGCGCCGGACCAGATTTGTCCAATCGGATTGGCGATGCCACGGCCGGCGATATCAGGGGCGGATCCGTGAACTGGTTCAAACAATGAGGGAAAGCGTCGCTCAGGATTGATATTGGCCGACGGCGCTATCGCAATCGTGCCGGTGCAGGCAGGACCAAGATCCGACAAGATGTCACCGAATAGATTGGAAGCGACGACCACGTCGAAACGATCTGGATGCCGCACAAAATGCGCGCACAGAATATCGATGTGGTACTTGTCACAGGCGATGTCCGGATAAGCATGAGCCATCTCGGCCACGCGCTCATCCCAGAACGGCATGGTGATGGAGATGCCATTCGACTTGGTGGCCGAGGTCAAATGCTTCTTGGGTCGCTTGCGTGCCAGCTCGAACGCATATTTCAATACGCGGTCAGTGCCCTCGCGCGAAAAAACGCTCTGCTGAAATACGACTTCACGCGATGTGCCCTCGTACATTCGTCCACCGACTGAAGAGTATTCACCTTCGGTGTTCTCTCGCACCACATAGAAATCAATATCGCCGGGCTGGCGGCCAGCGAGCGGCGAAGGAATGCCAGGCATCAGCCGGCAGGGGCGCAGGTTCACATATTGGTCAAATTCGCGCCGGAACTTCAGTAGCGAGCCCCACAACGACACATGATCCGGCACCGTATCAGGCCAGCCGACCGCACCAAAGAAAATCGCATCCTTCGGCATCAGCCTCTCTTTCCAGTCGTCGGGCATCATTTGCCCATGCTTGAGAAAGTAATCGCAGCTCGCAAAATCAAAGTACTCATAGTCGAGCGCAATGCCGAACTTGCGTGCCGCCGCATCGAGCACGCGCACACCTTCGGGCATCACTTCCCTGCCGATGCCATCACCGGCGATCACCGCAATTTTTTCCATGAGATCAGTCCCGGAAACGCGCGAATTCTGCCACCGGGGCGCGTTCAGTGACTAGCGTGTTCTCGACCTTGCTGCGATCGGCAAAACCGAGCGCCATGCCGCATACCACCTGTTCAGTATCAGGTAGCTGAAGTACGGAAGCAATCACGCGATGGAACTGCGTAAACGCGGCCTGGGGACACGTATCGAGACCTCGAGCCCGGGCGGCGATCATCACATTCTGCAGGAACATGCCGTAATCAAGCCAGGAGCCTTGCTCCATCACACGGTCTATCGTGAAGATCAGGCCCACGGGCGCATCAAAGAAAGTGTAGTTTCGTCCGTGCTGTGCCTGCATGCCGGCCTTGTTGTCGCGAGTAAGTCCGAGCAAAGCGTATAGATCCCAGCCAATCTTGCGCCGCCGATCCACATAAGGCGATACCCATTGACGTGGGTAGTAGGCATATTCCTCCTGATGCTGCTCGGCGTGAGAAGGATCGTGATAAGCAGCGAGAATCTCCTGCGACAAGCGCTGCCGGGTCTCGCCGGTTAGCACATAGACCTTCCACGGCTGCGTATTCGAGCCTGAGGGCGCGCGCGCAGCGATCTCGAGCAAGGCTTCAATATCTTCCCTCGCCACCGGGTCTGCCAGAAACGCGCGTATCGAGCGACGCGACGCGATCACTTCATCGACGATCTTTTGTTCTTGGTTGCGGATCATTCGCTTCCCCTCGACTTTCTTCGGAATTATTTTCGCTGGCGCCAAATTACGAGCAGCCTATGCCCGATTACTAGCGGTGTGCATTGTAGCCCCGCTGATGACGGTCACCACTTCACTCCAGATTACCCTTGCGCACATAGCCAGCGGCGATGCGCAAGGTCTGCAGATGAATCGCAACGGTATCTTCGATATTTTTGCCATAGCCACCCGCCATCGCGATCGCTACTGGCAGTTCACGCGCGCGCGCTGCGTCGAACACCCGCTGATCGCGCTGCGCAAGTCCATGCATAGTCAGCTTAAGGCGACCGAGGCGATCGCCTTCGTGTGGATCAGCGCCCGCCAGATAAATGATGAGCTGCGGATCGAACACAGAAAAGAGCGTTGCCAAAGCCTGATCGAGTGCTGCGAGATAGGTCGCATCATCCGTACCGTCAGCTAGTGCGATATCGAGATCGCTGGTGGCCTTATCGAAGGGATAATTACGCTCTCCGTGGAGTGACAGCGTAAAAACCGAATCATCGTTCGCCAGTATTGATGCCGTGCCGTTGCCCTGATGGACATCACAATCGACAATCGCTACGCGCAAAACGAGACGCTCAGCCTGCATGAGACGTGCCGCGATCGCGGCATCATTAAATACACAAAAGCCCTCGCCCCGGTCTGCATGCGCATGATGGGTACCACCTGCGAGATTGACAGCCACACCACTGGAAATCGCTGAACGACAGGCGGCAATGGTTGCGCCTGCAGAGCGACGCGACCGCTCCACCATCTCGGGCGACCAAGGGAAGCCAATCGCGCGCTGCTCTTCGATCGTGACCGTGCCATTCACCATGCGATGAATGTATTGCGGATGATGCGCTAGCGCGAGCACGCCATCGCTGGTCGTTGGTGCTTCATGAAACTGTATACCCGGCAGATGCATCGCCGCTGCTTCGCGCAGCATGCGATACTTAGCCATCGGAAACCGATGCCCTGCAGGCAATGGCAACACAAAACGATCGCTGTAGTAGGCGTCCACGCTAGACCTTTGCAGACATCAGCCCCACTGCTGCTCTCGCCAAAGCACAGGACAACCGGTATGATTTAACGATTCGCATTAGTTTCACCAAACATCGTAGTTGGTTACAGCGGCCGCGAGGCCCTCATTCAAGCGCTGGCAGCGCTGAAACCGCATGACGCTTACCTCATTTATCTCAATCATTGTTTCAGCTGTTCTGTTCTACGGCTTTTATCATCTGAACGATTGGCTCTTCAAGGCATTCGAGCTTCATACGGGTGCGAACTGGATCTTCCTCCCGGCTGGACTTCGGCTGACGTGCACGCTGCTGTTTGGTCTGGAGGGTGCGATCGGGCTGCTGATTGCGGCACTGCTACTGGTGCATTTCAATCTCGCGCTAGATCCAATCACCGGCATCGTCTCTGCACTCATCTCCTCGTTCGCGCCCTATCTGGTGTATGTCGGAGCCTTACGTACAGGAATGTCGAGCACCCTAGAAAGCTTGTCTGCCGCTCTGTTAGGTGTGCTTTCACTGGTTTATGCGCTTGCCAACTCTCTGCTCCACTCATTCTGGTTCTTAACCCGCGGAATCTATACCCACTTCCTGCATAACTGGATCACGATGTTCATCGGTGACTTACTAGGCACGCTGATTATCCTGTACACACTGAAGACCATCGATGCTTTATATCGGCGTCGACCCCGACAGTCGACCTGACGCATTAAGTAGTCATCCCACCACATACTCCTGATCGAGTGCCGTCAGACCTTCCAGCATACGTGCATAAGCCTGCTCGACTTGTTGCGGCTCTCCTTTTACGCCCAGTTCGATCTGCCGCCGCTTGCCCGCTTCGGCGACGCTGGGCAGGCTGAACACCTTCACACCATCGAACTCAGATTCAATTGCCTCCATTAACGGCGTGAGCTGCGACTCGATACCGTCGAGCACGATGACTGCCTTTTCCAGGTGCGGCACTGAATGAAAAAGGTCAGCGTGATAGGTGTCTAGCGCCCAGGCCATCATGGGCGCAGCCATCACTGGGAAGCCGGGCACAAAATAATGTGCGCCACCATGCTCACCATGCAGCGAGAAGCCGGGAATCTTGTTGTATGCGTTAGGAATGATGCGCGCGCCGGCGGGAAACTCACCCATCTTCAATCGATGCAGATTCTCTGCCGAATCAAGATCTGACTTTGCAAGATCGCCCTCGGCCATCTCGACGATGCGCTCCTGAATCAGGCGTTTCGCATCCGCGTGTAACTCGAGCGACACGCCGAGCGCAGTCGCCGCACATTGCCGCGTATGGTCATCGGGTGTAGCGCCAATACCGCCACAAGAGAACACAATGTCGCTACTGGCCAGCGATCGGCGAAGAGTCGCGGTGATGCGTTCCGGATCATCGCCTATGTACTCGGCCCAGCCGAGCGATAGTCCGCGCTCACCTAGTAGCTCGATGATTTTCGCCAGATGTTTATCAGTACGGCGACCGGACAAAATTTCGTCGCCAATGATGATGATGCCGAAGGCCATGCAAAGTCCTAGTGGTTTGAAGGAATATCAATGATGCGTGAGGCATCGTAGTTTTGAGCAGGTACCAGGCGCAACCGCGCGAGCGCCTCAAGACAGTAATACTGGAACCACAGCCCGCTGAACACAAAGATCAGCAGGTACATCCAAATGGCTGCAGCCGCTAGCGCGGGGAAAAAAATCACCGACGCTGCGCCGCCCAGCCATAGCAGCCCGGGAACAGCACCGAGACTGCCCGTCGCAACTCCGATCATGAGTAGCGGCCAGCGGTGACGCTGCACGATGCTGTTACGCTCTTCTTGATCCGCGTAATCAGCCAGTGCGTCATAAGTCATTACGCGACACGCGAGCCATCCCCACAGCAAGGGTTGCACGAAAAGCGCGAACAGCGGCACAAGATTCAGGGGCAGCGTGATCAACCAGGCGATGATGAATGCGATGAAGGATGACAGTGATACCCACAAGCTGCCAAGAAAGGATCCTCCGTGACGCGGCATCAGTTGCGGGTAATGCCGCAGTCCGACATGACGCGCGATCGCGGGCATCGCCAGTGATCCGACCAGCACCATGGCGCTGACGATCATAAACGGCAGAAGCAGCCACATCGCGATCAGAGGTACCAGAATAGCGCGAAGAGCATTCAAGCCCATCGCGTCGAGCATCTCACCCGCCGTGTGGAAGAGATCGTAATCGGCAAACCAGGCATATAACTGATCAATCATCGGCTGCAAACCGAACCACAAGGCTACACCCCAAAGGGCAATTGCCGCGATAAAAGGCAGCACGGTCACCCACAACATGCGTGGATGCAGCTGTGATAACAATGCACGATAGAACGAGGTGATCAGCAGGGCCATAGGCATCGGTAGGTTTGCCGGATTATATGTTGATGCAGCGGCTGTCGCAGGCACCACTGATAGAATGTCCCTTTTCAAAGACTCAGCGGGAGAACCCCATGTCCATGATCATGACCTCGACCGGTCTGCAATATGAAGACCAGGTAGTTGGCGAAGGCGAAGAGGCGAAGGAAGGCCACTACGTCAGCGTGCATTACACCGGCTGGCTACAAAATCCGGATGGCAGCGAAGGCGAAAAATTCGACTCTAGCGTCGATCGTAACGAGCCTTTCGAATTCCCGCTGGGTGAAGGCCATGTGATACAGGGCTGGGATCAGGGTGTGCAGGGCATGAAAGTCGGCGGCAAGCGCCGTCTCGTGATTCCTTCAGCACTGGGCTATGGTGCGCGTGGCGCTGGCGGCGTCATTCCACCGAATGCCACGCTGATTTTTGACGTCGAGCTGCTAGGCGTTTGAGCCAATCGCGCGCATTACGCGCGCGACGTCAGCACTTCAGGGTTGAGCAGGTTGGGCGGCACCTGACCCGTGAGTGCCGCGATCAGGTTGTTGGCAGCCGTCGCGGCCATCGCCATACGCGTCGGTCGCGAGCTGCTGCCAATGTGCGGAGTCAGCACCACATTCTTCAGTTCGAGGAAGGCCGGATTGAACGCTGGCTCGTTTTCGAACACATCCAGTCCGGCTGCCGCGATTCTTCGCTGTTTCAGCGCATCGATCAATTCGGCATCATCGACAATGCCGCCACGTGCGATGTTAACCAGTACTGCGGTTGGTTTCATTAGCGCGATTTCTTTCGCACCGATCGTATGGTGCGTGGCCGACGAATACGGCAGCACCAGCACAATATGGTCGGCGCTGCGTAGCAAGGCTTCCTTGTCCATATAGACCGCACCGTTCGCAGCGATCTCCTGCTGCGGCGTCAGGCGTGAACGGTTGTGATACACCACTTTCATCCCAAAACCGGTCGAGCGACGCGCGATCGCTTGTCCAATGCGGCCCATACCGATAATGCCCAGTGTCGCGCCGTGGATGTCTGCGCCCAGAAAATCGTCGTAACGCCATTGCTTCCAATTCCCTGCACGCAGCCAGTGCTCGGACTCGGTCACTCGGCGCGCGGCGGCCAGCAGCAGCGCCCATGCATGATCCGCTGTGGTCTCATTAAGTACATCGGGGGTATTGGTAACGAGAATGCCGGCTTCGGTCGCAGCCGGTACGTCGATGTTGTTGTAGCCAACGGCCATGTTGCAGACCGCCTTCAACTGCGGCACAGCGGCGATCAGCTCGCGACTGATGCGGTCGGCGGGATTGGCAAACAATCCGTCCTTGCCCTGCAGGCGTCGCATCAGCTCTTCAGCGCCATACACCTCGTCAGTCGGATTGCTCTCGACGTCGAAATATTGCGATAAGGACTCAATGATCTCCGGGAAGACCTCGCGGGTCACGAGCACCTTGGGCTTCATGGGCTCAGGCGTCGACCAGAATCACATGTACACGATAAGGTCCGTGCGCGCCCAGCACGATGGTCTGTTCGATATCGCCAGTACGGGACGGGCCGGAGATGAAATTCGTCGCACGAGGTAGTTCGCCACGTTCCTGTTTGGCCAGTGAGAACGCATCTTCTATCGAGCCAACGATGCGCGACAAGGGAACGATCGCAATGTGCGTCTCGGGTAGCAGTGCTGCCGACGAGAAGGTCTCAGGACCGGACAACAGCATGAGCGTGCCGGTCTCCGCAACCGCGCAGAAGCACCCGGTGATACCCACGAGATCTTCATTGACAGGCTTGCGGAACTCTACCGACAGCCCTGCTGACTGCCAGGGTAATCCGGTCAGGGTTTGCCAGGCGATCGCCTGCTTAGGCAAGCCCAGGCCGGACAGGTAGCGCTCGACGGCAGCAGGCACCGCGTCCATCGTCGCGACCTGATCGACTGTCTGCGACGTGCGCTCGGCCTGTTGGCGGAAACGGGCGACCAGATCCGGGCCGAGGTCCGGGCGCGGGCCCGGGGCGTGGCTGGCGAGATACCGGCTCGCCTCCTCCAGCTCGGCTGCGGTAGGCTGCTCGGGGCGGTTCTGAGCCTGACGGATGCGTTTGAAAATCGCGGTACGGGCGGCGGAAGTATCCATGGTGTCCTCGTGAATCAGGCGCTGATTCTAGCGCAGTGGGGGTTGGCAAACGCGCATCATTCGGGATAAACCGCTTGATTTGATTTCAGCTGCGGGCCGCAAAATATTCACCCCAGATGGCCAGAGCACCGCTCCCGTGGCATCCGACTGTATATATTTGTATATTCAAAAATCATCTAAGGCGGGTTTGTGGGCAGGGATTCTTTGCCTTAAAATACAAGGCTTTGCGATTCCCGTTCCAAGAACAGATAGGACTGGCCTCATGACCCACGTTGTTACCGAATCCTGCATCCGCTGCCGTTATACGGATTGCGTCGATGTGTGCCCGGTGGACTGCTTCCGCGAAGGTCCCAACTTCCTCGCGATCGACCCGGACGAGTGCATCGACTGCGCAGTGTGCGTGGCCGAGTGTCCAGTCAATGCCATTTACGCCGAAGAAGACACACCAGCGGATCAGCAGCAATTCATCAAGCTGAATATCGAACTGGCGCGCAAGTGGCCGTCGATTACGAAATCGAAAGAAGCGCTGGCCGACGCCGATCAATGGAAAGACGTCAAAGAAAAGCTGCAGTTTCTGCAGCGCTGATCTTCCAGCCGTGCACCCTGACCCTCGCGCCCCGGCAAATGCCGGGGTTAGCGTTTCATGACCCAAGTATTGACATCGCAATTCCCTGAAACTCATGACTACCTCTGCCTCTACCCCGATCGAAACCGATGCAGTCATCGTCGGCGCCGGCCCTGTCGGCCTGTTCCAGGTCTTCGAACTCGGCCTGCTCGAAATTAAGGCGCATGTGATCGACTCGCTGAACGCTGTCGGCGGCCAGTGCGTCGAGCTGTATCCGGACAAGCCTATCTACGACATCCCGGCCGTGCCGAGCTGCACCGGTCAGGAACTGACCGATAACCTGATGAAGCAGATCGAGCCTTTCGGCGCGACCTTCCATCTCGGGCAGGAAGTCACCTTGGTGCAGAAGCGCGACGACGGCCGCTTCGATCTTGAAACCTCAACGGGTACGAAGTTCATCACCAAGACCATCTTCATCGCCGCCGGCGTCGGCTCGTTCCAGCCGCGCACGATCAAAGTGGACGGTATCGAGAAGTTCGAAGAGCAGCAGCTGTTCTACCGCGTGAAGGATCCGTCGCGCTTCGCAGGCCGCAACATTGTGATCTGCGGCGGTGGTGACTCCGCGCTGGACTGGGCGCTCAACCTGCAAGGCAAGGCCGAGTCGGTGATCCTACTGCATCGTCGTGAAGAGTTCCGCGCGGCACCGGCCTCGGTCGCGAAGATGAAAGAACTCTGCGAGCAATATGAGATGCAGCTGCTGATCGGTCAGGTCACTGGCTTTGAAGAAGCCAACGACAAGCTCACCGAGATCAAGGTGACCGGCGCTGATGGTGTGACGCGCCGCCTGCCGCTGGATGATCTGCTGGTGTTCTTTGGCCTGTCGCCGAAGCTCGGCCCCATCGCCGAGTGGGGACTGGCAATCGAGCGTAAGCAGTTGGTGGTCGATACCGAGAAGTTCGAGACCAACGTCTCGGGCATCTTCGCGGTCGGTGATATCAACACTTATCCCGGCAAAAAGAAGTTGATTCTCTCGGGCTTCCATGAAGCAGCGCTGGCAGCGTTTGGCGCAGCGCCTTACATTTTCCCAGAGAAGAAAATCCACATGCAGTACACCACCACATCGCCGAAGCTACATAAGGTGCTGGGCGTGGAGTCGCCGGTCTTCGACTGATTCCAGTTACACAAAACAATAAGGCACCTTGCGGTGCCTTATTTTTTAATGATGCGCTGACTGCCCCATGGAGAAATCGTCAAACTGATGACGTCGCCCCTCAGGAAGCCTCATTTCAAGCAAGTTTAGTTCCGCCAGCATCTTTTTCGACACTTCGGCAGGCACATCAGCTTGCACAAGGGTTTTGACCTCCTTCAGAGATTTGCCGGCACACAACAAGACATTCCAGCTGCCGCCTTGTCTCTTTAACAGTGCGCGCCCACCGTTGGAACCCTGAGTCCATGAAGCAATACCGAATTCCGATGATGACACGACCGCCTCTACCCTGACCGGATTATCTGGACGATCAAATTGTGCCTTCAACGTTTTAACAATTTCCGCCGAATTTGACGACTCGCTCTGAGCGGCCATAGAAACTGTCAACACGAAAAAAAATACAAAAATCTTTTTCATCGTTTTTTTCTCACCCCGAAAGTCGCCGGGGTGCCTCCAAAAGTTAGAGTACCCAACTAGCCTTGACCCAATTCGTACGACCTGGCTCATACCCACGCGTAGTTTGCAGGTAACCGGTTACTGCCGACATAATCGGCGCTCCAGCCCTGCTGATGACTTGAGCGTATCGCACATCGATTATCGTCAGTGCTGATGCGGATGCTGGCTGGGCTGAACATCAAGCACCGGGGCGGGGAAATTCAGTTTCACGCCAGATCCATCCGACACTTCTTTCCAGTCCATCCGACCCGACTCGCAGAGCTGAGTAACCGGCAACGGTACGGGGCCGGTCTTTGCCCACGTCTTCGCCATGATCACAAACTCGTCATAGTGAGAATCGAGCAGCTTTCCACGCCAGCGGATGACACGGACGTCACGAGTGATCTGCTTACCGTGCGATAGATAGGGTTTATCCAGATCACGCACTTCAGTCTCGACTGTCCAGCCTGACTTAGGCATAGGCTTTGCACCCAAGATAGCATCGGGCAGGTAAAGGATTACTTCGGTCGTCGGCGAACCTTCGCAGCCGTGGGTCACATTAAATGACAGCCGCTGATAGCTGTCGCTCGATACCTGCTTGGGTGAAACGGTAGTGTGCGCGACCGCCAGCTCGGCATACAGACATGCGGCGGTCGCCATTGATATTAAGAGTTTGGCGTGTAGTCTCATTACCATTTTCCTTCCAGTCCAATATAGGCAGAACGTCCGTTACCCGGGTAGTAGGCAGCGGTCGGCGTTCTGTTGTAATCACCGGCAATACTGGTCGTGGCCGCATATTTCTTGTCAGCGAGGTTGCGCATATCGAAAAACCATGACCAGCGGGTATCGATAGTCCCGCCGGCCTTGAAGCCAAAGATCGCGTAAGGATCGTTCGATACGCTGCCAGTGTTATCCATCGGAGCCGCAGTCGGCACCCATTCGACGCTTGGCCCGGCGTAGGATAGAAGCGGCTCACCGGCGCTCCAGCGATACATCAGCTCGCCGCGCAGAATTACAGGCGGAAAACCAGGCATGCGGTTGTTACCGTAGGTCGCATCGTTATCGAAACGGAAGTCGCTGTAAAGGAAAATTCCCCGTGCGACCCAATGTTTGTCGACCACGCCCGAGAGACCAAGCTCAACGCCCTGATGCACAGTTCTCGGTACATTCACCGTCGCTGACTGACCATAAGCGAAGCAACTACCAGCGCTTGGATCGATGCAGACCGTCTGGAATTCATTCCGTAAATTGGCACGGTAAACTGTGAAGTCATAGGCGAGTGTGTGCCTTCCGCCGTCGAAATCGGCCTCACCCCGCAAGCCGGCTTCATAACTGTTACCGGTTTGCGCTTTCGTCGCGGTCATAATGCTCGTGACATCAAAGATGGGCGGCTCGAACACCCGACTCACATTTGCAAAAAAACGAGTCTTGGGCGCTATGTCATGCACGACGCCGATTCGAGGTAGCCATTGCGAATAGTTGACGTCGTAACTACTATCCGAACCCAATTGAACCTGCTTCTCTCGCTTTGACCAATGATATTGCATAGACGTAATCACCCGCGTGCGATCACTCACCTGCAAACTGTCCTCGATCAGCAAGCGCTGGTTCTGTGATCTTTGCGAGTATCGTTTCGTTGTCTGCCAGGTCGTGTAGGGCTGCCCCCAGATCGGATCTCGCGTACTTCCATCGGTCACTCCTGCATCAGGCAGGTAGCCGAAAGTCATCAGATTCGGCAAACCAAACAGCTTCGATTTATCCATCAACTTGATGTGACCGCCGAAGGTATTTGTGGACTGCGAGATAACGCCCCACTGGATTGGATGCCACAGCTCGTGCTGCATCGCATAGGCAGCGATCTCGAGCCGGTAATCACCACTGGTATAAACCGTCTTGTTGGCAAGTCGGTAGGCATCCACATCACGGCGCTGAAAGCTTTCAGGCCAGGTCGGATCTTGCGCGACAGTCGGATCGCTTAACAGCTGCGCCCGTGTCAAGTAGCCCGGCAATTGCGATCGACTGCGAACGGCACCGACAAAAAATCGCGAATCCAGCTGACTGTTGATTCTCGCGCCGAAATTGGCAATGGCTTTCTGGCTTTCCTGCGCGGAGTGATCGCGATAGCCATCTTGCCTACTTGTGTTGAACGACAGGTTGTAGTCCCAGATTGGATCACCTTCGTTCTCGGGCCGTAATACCTTGCCGACAATCGCCTGTGCGCGGGCGTAGCCGAAACTACCTGCCTCTGCGCGACCGATGACACCATCAGTGTCATAACCTGTGGGCGAGACGAAGTTAATCGCACCGCCCAGCGTGCCTGAGCCATAAGCAGATGCATTGGGGCCGCGCAGCACATCGATATAGCGCGCCGCCGCTGGGTCGACAGTCTGCATATCGAAGAAACCGTCGGCGTAATTGATCGGTATGCCATCCTGCATCACCTTTAGCCCAAAGCCATGGTAGGTGCGGCTTAGTGCTGAACCGCGAATGGAAATGCGTGCCTCTTCCGATCCAAAGCGCTCTTGCACAAATACGCCGGGCGCGAGACCTAGCGAATCGACCCATGTCGCTACGCGGCCCTGCTTCACGACATCCATGTCGACCACCGACGCTCCGCCGGGAATATCTTTTGTCTCAGCTAGCGCGTCACGATAACCTTTTTGTGCAGGTGCCGTCTCTGCAGTGCCGGTAACAGTGATAGAGGGTAGTCTGTCACCCGCCGTCGTCTGGGCAGTCGTCATCATGACGCACGCAACCACAGCCAGGTGCGTTGAGTTGAATCCTGATTTCATTGCGATTCCTAAAAATCTGTTTCTCCCTCCAGTCAGAGGGACTTGATGAGTGCTGCGGTACGCTCTAATGCGACATAAACCTCTGTCAGTGCTAGCGAAATCGAGGTCATGCATGCATGACACACACCAAGGCAAGCGTCATTGCAGGAGCGCATCGCAACGCGATGCAAGCAGAGTTCAGGAAAAGTACGGGGGTGCGCGTGAGCGCAAGATGTGACTGGGATACGTCGGATAGGACGTGAAGATGGAAGTCGTCGTTCTAGCGTCGGCAAGAGAGGACTTCAGGAAGAGAGCCGCGTCGAATTCCGGTGTCGGGCCGGTGGCAGCGCAAAGAACACAGTGGTCGGCTGCTTCGTGCTTTCCGGGAGAAGCGGCATCATCCAGCTTGACCCACTTCACCCCAGACGCCGCGCAAACCTCAACCCATCGCTCACCAGACGCTGAGGCAGCGCCGGCGATCGCCGGCAATACCGTCTGCAGCAACAGCGCAAACAGCACGATGCCAGCAAAAAGCTGTCGATGGAGGGCCCGGAAATTCATGGTCGCGGAGGTTACCACGAATTACGGCGACCATTAGCAGTCGATCGGCGACTGACAATTACACCCATTAATAAAATGGCATGCACATACCCTGGTAATTTTTCCCGGTGAAATTTCTGGACATTCGCGGTCTAATTTTCGGTGTGCCTTTGAGTCCTCAGAAATGGAGTCACCTTTGTTGTCGCAGCTTCTTGGGGAAGGAAGCACCGGCATTGCTAAAGGGTTAATTTCCTAACGCTCCGGTGGCTTGGCCTGTGTTACATTGCGGAAAAAGTGGCAGTAATGTCACTGAAATTCCAGTCAGAAGATCTGATGCCAAAACAATAAAATCTGCAAGATCCGCGTGGAATTTGCGATCAAATGTTCGAGTATTGTATTTGCTGCATTGCGGAAACACCGATTTAGCGACACAATCCGAACGTCTTGAACGAGGGTAACCATGCTTTATCAATTGCATGAAATGAATCGGACACTGCTGAGCCCGCTTATCCAGTGGGCCGAGGCGTCGTCAAAGCTATTCACCAATCCTGTCTCTCCTTTGGCGCACACGCCCTTTGCTCAGCGCATCGCCGCTGGCTATGAACTCATGTTCAGGCTGGGCAAGGAATATGAGAAACCCACGTTTGGCATTACCCACACCGAAGTCAACGGTATCCGTACCGCGATCATTGAAGACATCGTCGTCGACAAGCCGTTTTGCAAACTGCTGCATTTCCGCAAAGACCGCCACGCGCCCGAGCTGAAAAACCTCAGCCAGCCGACCATCCTGATCGTTGCGCCCCTGTCCGGCCACCATGCCACGCTGCTACGCGATACCGTGCGCACGCTGCTGCCTGAGCATGATGTCTACATTACTGACTGGACGGACGCCCGTATGGTGCCGATCGAGCAGGGCGCTTTCCATCTGCATACCTATATCTATTACGTGCAGGATTTCATCCGGCATCTGGGTGCTGGCGTGAACGTGATCTCGGTCTGTCAGCCGACAGTGCCGGTACTGGCAGCGGTATCGCTCATGGCCAGTGCCAATGAACCGGTGATGCCCAAGACGATGACGATGATGGGCGGCCCCATCGATCCGCGTGCATCTCCGACCGCCGTGAATGATCTCGCGACCAACAAGCCGTTCACCTGGTTCGAGAACAATGTGATCTACAACGTGCCGCCGAACTATCCCGGCTATGGCCGTCGTGTGTATCCGGGATTTCTGCAGCATGCCGGCTTCGTCGCGATGAACCCGCGCCGTCATGCGCAGAGCCATTGGGAGTTTTATCTGCACCTGCGCGAAGGCGACAATGAATCCGCCGAAGAGCATCGCAAGTTCTATGACGAGTACAACGCGGTACTGGACATGCCCGCCGAGTATTATCTCGAGACCATCAAGACGGTATTTCAGGATCATGCACTGCCGCTGGGCACCTGGGAAGTCGAGGGTAAGCTGGTGCGGCCGCAGGACATCCATAACGTTGCGCTGCTGACGGTTGAAGGCGAGCTCGACGACATCTCCGGCCCAGGCCAGACGCGCGCCGCGCATGATCTGTGCAAGAACATCCCAGCAGCCATGCAAGAGCACTACACTGCGCCAAAATGCGGTCATTACGGCATCTTCTCAGGCCGTCGCTGGCGCGAAATGATTGCACCGCGGATCACGGAGTTCATCAAAGCGCACGCCTGAATGCAATGAAGCTATCAAAGGCCGCCGTCACTGGCGGCCTTTTTGTTTAAGGGTCGCTCTCCCGCCAAATCGCGGATAATGCGGAGCTATGTCAGATCAGAAAACACTGGCCGACCGCATTGAAGATCTGCTGCCGCAGACCCAATGTACGAAGTGTGGCTATCCCGCCTGCCGTCCCTATGCAGAGGCCATCGCCGACGGGAGCGCAAACTACAATCAGTGCCCACCCGGCGGCGCTGAAGGCGTCGCGCGCATTGCCGCGCTGATCGGCAAACCGGTCATACCGATTAATCCGGTCAATGGTGCTGAACGCGAGCGCCCGGTCGCACTGATCGATGAATCGGTCTGCATCGGTTGCACACTCTGTATTCAAGCCTGCCCGGTCGACGCGATCGTCGGTGCAGCCAAGCAAATGCATACCGTGATTCCTTCGCTGTGTACGGGCTGCGATTTATGTGTGCCGCCCTGCCCGGTGGATTGCATTGCCATGGTTCCGGTCACGGCGGGTCGCACCGGATGGGCCGCGTGGTCACAGACCGACGCCGATGCGGCACGGTCGCGGCATGATGCGCGCAACGAACGCCTGAAACGAAATAAAGAAGAGAATGACGCGCGTCTCGCTGCGAAAGCTGTCGCGAAACTGAACGAAGTCAACGCATCAACACCTAGCAATGATGCCGAGCGTGATGAAAAAGAACGCAAGCGCGCGATCATTGAGGCAGCGATAGAGCGAGCCCGGCTACAAAAAGAAAAAGCTCAACAAGAAGCCGCACAGAAAAAATCATGAACGCCGACAAGCGCCGCGCCATCTTCGAGCGCCTGCAACAAGCGAATCCGCATCCCACGACTGAACTCGAATACACCACACCGTTTGAGCTACTGATCGCGGTGATACTGTCCGCGCAGGCAACTGATGTATCGGTCAACAAGGCCACGCGCACACTGTATCCGGTAGCGAATACACCGGCAGCCATCTACGCGCTCGGCGTGGATGGGCTGATACCTTATATCCAAACCATTGGTCTGTACAAGACAAAGGCGAAGAACGTCATCGAGACCTGCCGCATGCTGGTCGAACTGCATGGTGGTCAGGTACCTCGCGAACGCGAGTCGCTGCAGGCGCTACCCGGCGTCGGCCGCAAGACTGCAAATGTGGTGCTCAATACAGCCTTCGGCGAGATCGCGATGGCTGTCGACACGCATATATTCCGCGTATCAAACCGTACCGGAATCGCGCCGGGCAAGGATGTTGAGGCGGTTGAACGCAAACTGCTCAAGCTGGTGCCCGACGAATTCCTGATGGATGCACATCACTGGCTGATTCTGCATGGACGCTATACCTGCACCGCGCGCAGTCCGCAGTGCTGGAACTGCCTGATCGCTGATCTCTGCGATTACAAACCCAAAACACCTACGCCCGATAAGGGCATCTAATGGCTGGTTATGGAAGCGTTCATTAACACCGCCGCCGTGGTCGGTCTCGGCGAAATGGGCGACAAGACTCAGGTACTCGCGCTGCTGCTGGCGGCGCGCTACCGGCGCAGCTGGCCTATCCTGGCCGGCATCTTCCTCGCCACGCTGTTGACCATGGGTGTGACTGCGCTGATTGGCACGACGATTTCGGAATTCCTTCCGCCGACAATCCTGCGCTGGGCACTGGTCGTGATGTTCTTCGCCGTGGCCGCGTGGACTCTCATACCAGAAGACGATGATGATGAGGATGAAGACATTCCGGTGAAATCCTCATCCAGCCTCGTACTGACGGCCTTTATAACTTTCATCATCGCCGAACTCGGCGACAAGTCACAGGTCGCAACGCTGGTGATGGCTGCCAAATATGGTGACTTCGCGATGGTGATGGCAGGCGCAACACTGGGCGAGATGATCGCTATCTCACCGGCGGTACTGCTTGGAAAAACCACCGCGCAGTGGATACCGATGACGTGGGTACGCGTTGCTGCAGCTGCGATTTTCGCGTTGCTGGGGCTCTGGGTACTGGTGTTCGGGCTGGAGTAAAGGTCGCACATGTTCAATCCCACCAAAGACGAGGTACGCCGCTTCTTCTGCGATACCTGGCGCAAGACGCACGCGAGCGAGGTGCTGACGCCACTGGAAGCGATCGCACGTGACTGGATGCTGCAACATCCAGAATATGAGAGCGCGCTGTCGGACCCAGAAGCCGCGCAACATGCTGACTATGACATCGAGAAGGGACAGTCGAATCCCTTTCTGCATCTGTCCATGCATTTGTCGATCGCAGAACAAATTGCTATCGACCAGCCGTCAGGTATACGAGAAGCATTCCAGCAGCTTGCGGCACGGCTTGGCGAGCATGATGCTCACCACGCCATCATGGAGTGCCTGGGGCAGATGCTATGGACGTCGCAACGCAATGGGACGCCGCCGGATGGGGTGGCTTATGTTGAGTGTGTGCGGCAGCGGGCGGGAAGATAAGTCCATGGATCCCAGCTTGCGCTGGGACGACGTCTTTAAAGACATCGCTGCACCATTCGTCATCCCAGCGCAAGCTGGGATCGACGCTTTCAATCCCGTAAGCAGTGCAGAAGCTGGCGCTCACCACCTAAACGCCTCCAATAGCCTCTCCCACTGTCGTTTATACTCAACTCATCAAACCCCGACTACCATCGTCCATGACCACCCCAAAGCGCTTTGACGGCTCCGAACACTACGTTGCCACCCAAGACCTGAAACTCGCGGTGAATGCTGCACTCACGCTGCAACGACCCTTGCTGATCAAAGGCGAGCCCGGCACCGGCAAGACCATGCTGGCCGAAGAAGTGGCAGTAGCGCTCGATATGCCACTGCTGCAATGGCATATCAAGTCGACCACCAAGGCGCAGCAAGGCCTCTATGAATACGACGCCGTGTCCCGACTGCGCGACTCTCAGCTCGGCGATGAGCGCGTCAAAGACATCCACAATTACATTGTCAAGGGCGTGCTATGGCAGGCGTTCACGGCTGACCAGCCGGTGGTGCTACTGATCGACGAAATCGATAAAGCCGATATCGAATTCCCGAATGATCTGCTGCGGGAAATCGATCGCATGGAGTTTTATGTGTATGAGACGCGCGAGATGGTACGCGCGAAGCATCGCCCACTGGTGATCATTACATCGAATAATGAGAAAGAACTGCCTGACGCTTTTCTACGCCGCTGCTTCTTCCACTACATCAAATTTCCGGACAAGGAAACGATGCAAAGTATCGTCGATGTACACTTCCCTAGCATCAAAAAAGATTTACTCGCTGCAGCGCTGCAAAAGTTTTTCGAATTGCGCGAGATACCGGGACTAAAGAAAAAACCCTCAACCTCGGAACTGCTTGACTGGCTCAAGCTACTGCTAGCCGAAGATATTCCGCCGGATGCGCTGCACTCGAAAGATCAGAAGAGTGTCGTGCCACCGCTGCATGGCGCGCTGCTGAAAAACGAACAGGACGTGCATTTATTCGAGCGGCTGGTGTTCATGTCGCGGCAAAATCGTTAAGCCCACCCCGACCGCATCATCATGCTGATCGACTTCTTCTTCACACTGAAGGATGCGAAGGTTCCGGTATCGATCAAGGAATTTCTGATCCTGCTTGAGGCACTGAATAAGCAGGTGATCACTTCATCGATTGATGAGTTCTATTACCTCGCACGGACCACACTGGTTAAGGATGAGGCGAATTTCGACAAATTCGACAAAGCCTTCGGTGTTTACTTTCACGGCGCCCAAACGGTATTCGATAAGACCCCCGAGATACCACTGGACTGGCTGATGAAGCGTCTGAAGCGCGAACTCACGCCAGAACAAAAAGCGCAGATCGAAAAATTCGGCTATGACAAGCTGATGGATCGCCTGAAAGAACTGCTCGATGAGCAGAAAGCTCGACATGAAGGCGGTAATAAATGGATAGGCACCGGCGGAACCTCACCGTTTGGTCATAGCGGCACGAACCCGGAGGGCATCCGCATCGGCGGCGAAGGCGGCAATCGCAGCGCGGTGAAGGTATGGGACGCGCGCGCTTTC
Organism: uncultured Bifidobacterium sp.; assembly: GCA_964642635.1. Taxonomy (GTDB): domain Bacteria; phylum Pseudomonadota; class Gammaproteobacteria; order Burkholderiales; family Burkholderiaceae_D; genus Pernthalerella. Next base: position 29,302 of record CAZXRS010000001.1, read on the forward strand.
CGTGACTATGACAGCGAGCGCGAGCTCGGCACGAGGAATATCAAGGTCGCGCTACGCCGTTTACGAAAATTTGCGCGCGAAGGCGTTGAGGAAGAACTTGCGCTCGACGACACGATACGCGCGACTGCGAATAATGCCGGCTGGCTGGATCTGAAGATGCAGCCCGAACGCAAGAACAAGGTTAAGGTGCTGATGCTGATGGACGTCGGCGGCACCATGGACGACCACATCGCTCAGGTCGAGGAATTATTTTCGGCGGCGAAGACCGAGTTCAAGAATATGGAGTTCTTTTACTTTCATAACTGCGTGTACGACCAGCTATGGAAGAACAACCGTCGCCGCCATGCCGAACGCTTCCCGACCTGGGACATCCTGCGCAAGTACCCACCTGACACCAAGCTGATTTTCGTCGGTGACGCGACCATGAGCCCTTATGAAATCGTGCAGCCTGGTGGTTCGGTCGAGTACAACAATGAAGAAGCCGGCGCGGTCTGGCTACAGCGCTTCACGCATCAGTTTCCGAAATACGTGTGGCTGAATCCGGAGCCGGAAGGCCTGTGGCCGTACCGGCAGTCGGTAGCGATTATCCGGCAGCTGATGAGTGATCGTATGTATCCGATCACGATGGACGGGCTGGATAGCGCGATGCAGTTGCTGTCGAAGTGACCTATCCTCCTGCAATCGCTGTGGATTCCAGCTTGCGCTGGAATGACGATTTACAGGGAGATGACCATTGATGCGTCATCCCAGCGCACGCCGGGATCCGCGTCGTCAACAGCCGAACCCGGCTCGGGTCGCAAAATTCATTAAAATGACAAAGTTTGCCCACTCCCGGGCCCGACCAGTTGCACTTTCACCTTACCTCTGACGCATGGCAAGCAAAAAACCCGACTACAGCGAATCATCGATTCGCGTCCTCAAAGGCCTGGAGCCGGTCAAGCAGCGACCAGGCATGTACACCCGCACCGAGAACCCGCTGCATATCATCCAGGAAGTGATCGACAACGCTTCGGACGAAGCGCTCGGCGGCTACTGCAAGCACATTCATGTGACGATGAACACCGACGGCAGTATCAGCGTCGAAGACGATGGCCGCGGTATTCCGGTCGGCTTGCATCCGGAAGAGAAAGTTCCGACTGTTGAAATAGTTTTCACTCGCCTTCATGCGGGTGGCAAATTCGACAAGGGCTCGGGCGGCGCTTATGCCTTCTCCGGTGGCTTGCACGGCGTCGGCGTATCGGTGACGAATGCGCTGGCATCAAAACTGGAGATCACGGTCTGGCGCAAGGATGACAAGG
>CAZXRS010000002.1:0-28925 GCA_964642635.1 uncultured Bifidobacterium sp.
CGAGAAAGCGCATCCGGATGTGTTCAACATCTTGCTGCAGGTGATGGATCATGGCACGCTGACCGACAACAACGGCCGCAAAGCTGACTTCCGCAATGTGATCATCATCATGACCACGAACGCCGGCGCGGAAGCCCTGCAGAAGCGCCAGATCGGCTTCACCGATACCAAACAGGCTGGTGATGAGATGGCGGACATCAAGCGTATGTTCACGCCGGAGTTCCGCAATCGACTGGATTCGATCATCAGCTTCCGTGCGCTCGATGAAGAAATCATCATGCGCGTGGTGGACAAGTTCCTGATGCAACTGGAAGAGCAGCTGCACGAGAAGAAAGTCGAGGCAACGTTCAGCGAAGCGTTGCGCAAGTTCCTGGCGAAGAAGGGCTTCGATCCTCTGATGGGCGCTCGTCCGATGTCGCGTCTGATTCAGGACATGATCCGCAAGGCACTGGCCGACGAATTGCTGTTTGGTCGCCTGGTTACCGGCGGTCGCGTGTCGGTCGATATGGACGATAAGGAAGAGATCAAGCTCGAGTTTATCGAGGGTGACATTCCACCAGCGGCACCACCGCAAGAAGCGGCTGAAGTTGAGTAATCGGTCTTCGCCGAAATAAAAAACCCTGCCAGTGATGGCAGGGTTTTTTTCTTCCGAGGGCGCGATTATGGTACCAGCGCTTTCTTGGCCGTCTGCTTCTGCCGAATCTCGGTGAGCGTGTTGCGCATAACCGCTGCGCGCTCGGCGGTCCAGGGATGCAGCGCGGTGTAGCTGCTGTTGATGGTGGCCGGATAGCGTTGCGCCATTCGCTCCATCGACTCGAGGGCAATAGCCGGATTAATACCCGCACGCACCAGCATGTAGAGTGCAATACGATCAGCTTCCTGATCGAGTTTCTCGTCCATAGGTTTGATGCCGGCGCTACCGGCAAAGCTGCGTAAGTCGGGCTTCGTGGGCAGCAGCGCATCGATGACACCGCTCACCGTTGCGCGCATCTGCATCGCTTGTGCATGCTGCTGCACATTGTGCGCAATCTGGCGGGCTAGGATGACCGCCAGTTCCTGATCCGATACTGCCTCGAGCAAGCCGGTGGTGACCATGATGCGACGGTCATCAGCGTAGGCGTTGACCTGGGGTGCATTGCCGATATCGACAGTAAAAGCGCAGGCCGTCGTCAGCGGCACTTTCAGGGTCAGCGACGCTCCATTACGCTGTACGACGACATCAACTTCGGTGACATGCTTCAGCAGAGGGGAGATCAACTGCGCTGCTTCGGTTTCTGCCTGTGGCCCGCGGGGTAAGGCCTGTCCCTGAATCGAGAGTAGTGTGTCGCCACGGCGCACCCCAGAGCGCATCGCACCGCTGCCGTCGAGCACTTGCATCACTTGCAGAGCATCGCCCAGTTTCAGTCGCGAGCCTGCGGTACTGCGCAATTCGGCAGGGAAGGAATGTCGATTCTTTGCAGTAAATCCAAGTAGGGGCCGCGCCGAAGTTTTGCATAGCACGGCATTTTTCGTGATGAGCGGCGTAATAACTCGGTACACGCGGTCCTGACGCGCAAGTAGCGCATCAAGCTCCTGCTCGGCGGTAGATCGGGGAAGGGCGGTTGCAGGTGCAGATGGAGAAGGTGTCGTCGTGACATTCGAGCAGGCCGATATCAGCAGCGGGACGCTCACGACTAGGGTGAGCCAGCGACTGATGAAGCCAGCCATATCGTGTCCCTCAGTGCTTGCCTGTGCTACCGAAGCCACCGGCACCACGCTCGCTCTGCTCGAAATCGTTGACCACATTAAATCCGACCTGTAGCACCGGCACGATGACTAGTTGCGCGAGACGCTCTAACGGGTTCAGCACAAAGGCCGTGCTGCCGCGATTCCAGGTCGATACCATCAGCTGGCCCTGATAATCCGAGTCGATCAGACCTACCAAATTGCCGAGCACGATGCCGTGCTTGTGACCCATGCCACTGCGCGGGAGGATCATCGCTGCATAAGCAGGGTCAGCAATGTGAATCGCCAAGCCGGTCGGTATCAGGTGCGTGCTGCCTGGTTCGATCGTGATTGGCGTTTCGATACATGCCCGTAAGTCCAGGCCGGCGCTACCGGGCGTGGCATAAGCGGGCATCTGATCGCGCAGACGTTCGTCGAGGATTTTGACATCGATGGTTTTCATAGTCGTCGGGCTCAGGGAATCATTCGTTTTGCGATTTCGGCGATCAGATGTTCTGCCAGTTCATCCTTGCTCGCGCGCGGCAATGGATGATGGCCGGCGTCGTCAAACAGCACCAGCTCATTGTCGTCCTTGCCGAAAGTCTGGTGGCCGATATTACCGACCAGCAGGGGAATACCTTTTTTCTTCCGCTTTGCTGCGCCATGCTCGAGCAGCTTTTCTGATTCTGCTGCGAAGCCCACACAGTAGGGCGGGGACGGCAGTGAGGCGACGGCGGCGAGGATGTCAGGATTTTGCTCGAACGCGAGTGAGGGAGTGTCGCCATCCTGCTTCTTGATTTTTTGCTCACTCACCGAGGACACGCGCCAATCCGCCACTGCTGCCACGGCGATGAATATCTGCTGCCCGGAGATATTCGCCATCACCGCATCGTGCATCTGCTGCGCAGTCGTGGCCGATAGCACGCGCACACCGGCAGGCACAGGCAGCGCAGTCGGTCCGGATACCAAGGTGACGTCTGCACCCGCGAGGCGCGCAGCACGCGCAATCGCATAGCCCATCTTGCCAGAAGATAGGTTGGTGATGCCGCGCACCGGATCGATAGGTTCAAAGGTCGGGCCGGCGGTGATCAGCAACTTTTGACCCTGCAAAATTTTCGGATGAAAGAAAGACTTCAGTTCTTCCAGCAGTTCCTCAGGCTCCATCATGCGGCCGAGTCCGGTTTCGCCACAGGCCTGATCGCCAGCGACCGGGCCAAGGCGAAGCACACCATCCTTGTGCAGTTGTTCTGCATTGCGCTGTGTGGCAGCGTTCTCCCACATCTCTACATTCATCGCTGGCGCGACCAAGAGGGGTACGGAAGACGGCCGCGCGAGGCACAGTGTGGAGAGCAGATCATCGGCTGCACCATGCACGAGTTTTCGCATGAAATCAGCTGAACAAGGTGCGACCATGATCACGTCGGCGTCGCGGGTCAGATCGATATGCGCCATGTTATTGGAGATGCGGCTGTCCCACTGATCGGTGTACACCGGTCGACCAGACAGAGCCTGCATCGTCACGGGTGTAATGAAATGGCGCGCGGCCTCGGTCATTACTACCTGCACGCGTGCACCAGCCTTCACCAGCCCACGCGCCAGCTCCGCTGCCTTGTAGCAGGCGATGCCGCCGGAAAGGCCTAATACGATGTGCTTGCCCGCGAGTGTCATCAGAGGTTCAGCGATTGACTCGCCGTAGTTCGTCCAAAACGAATAATGCCGCACCGATCGTGATAGCGCTATCGGCTACATTAAATGCGGGCCAGTGCCAGTTGCCCACATGGACATCCAGGAAATCGATGACATGTCCGTAGGCCAGACGGTCGATCAGGTTACCCACCGCGCCGCCCAGAATCAGCGACAGCGACCAGCAGAACATGCGCTGCGACGCATTACGGTTCAACATCCAGATAATGGAGATCGACACGGCCAGCGCCAGCGCGCTAAAGAACCAGCGCTGCCAGCCACCCGAATTGGCGAGGAAGCTGAAGGCCGCGCCCTGGTTGTACACCATGACCAGATTGAAGAACGGATTCACGACTTCCGACTGTCCGTAGACCAGCAGACGTGTCATGGTGATCTTGGATACCTGATCCATGAGCACAACCGCGATGGCGATACCCAGCCATAGCATCAGTCCCGCGTTTTTCTTTGCCATGGTTCGCTCTCGTGATCAGGCGACGCGGCGTACTTCGCCGCGACCAAACAGGTTGGACACGCAGCGGCCGCACAGGCTGGAATGTCCAGCGTCTGAGCCAACATCGGCACGATAATGCCAGCAGCGCTCGCACTTGGTGTGCTTCGACGGATGCACCACGACTTTTTCATCGGCTTCGCTTGCAGCGGCAATGACGTTTGCTGCCGAGGTAATCATGACAAACTTGAGATCATCACCGAGACTTTGCAGCAGTGCGAATTTATTGCCTGCTGCGTGGATCTCGATATCAGCCTGCAGCGAAGATCCAATCGCACCAGATGCGCGTACTTCCTCCAGTTGCTTGAGTACGTCGGAGCGGATTTCGCGCAGGGTCTCGTAACGCGTCAGCAGGGCCTCTGTTTCGCTGATTGTTGGCAGTGCGTAGAAGGTCTGCGTGAAGATCGTTTCACCTGATGCTTCATACGTTGCCTTATCTGAGAACACAGCCCAGGCCTCTTCCACGGTGAACGAAAGTATCGGTGCCATCAGTCGTAGCAGCGATTGCGTGATGTGCCAGATCGCAGTCTGCGCCGAACGCCGCGCGACAGAATTTGCGCCGCTGGTGTACAGGCGATCTTTAAGAATGTCCAGGTAGAAGCCGCCAAGATCTTCGGAGCAGTACATCTGCAGCTTCGCAACCACAGGATGAAATTCATAATCATTAAAGTGCGCACGAATATCTTGTTGCAACTGCGCCATACGTGCAATCGCGTAACGATCAATTTCCATCAGCTGGTCGATCGCAACTGCATCCTTCGCCGGATCGAAGTCAGAAGTGTTCGCCAGCAAGAAACGCAGTGTGTTGCGGATACGGCGATAGCTCTCGACCACGCGTTTCAAAATCTCGTCCGAAATCGACAGCTCGCCGGAGTAATCCGTCGCTGCGACCCACAGTCGCAGAATCTCGGCACCGAGCGTGTCCGATACTTTTTGCGGTGCGACCACATTGCCCTTGGACTTCGACATCTTCTTACCTTCGCCATCCACCACGAAGCCATGCGTCAGCAGGGCCTTGTAGGGCGCGCGGCCGTCGAGCATGGCTCCAGTCAATAGCGAAGAATGGAACCATCCGCGATGCTGGTCCGAACCTTCGAGGTAAAGATCGGCCGGAAACTGTAGCTCGTCCTTGTGCGAACCACGCAGCACCGTGAAGTGCGTAACTCCGGAATCAAACCAGACGTCGAGCGTGTCTTTGTTTTTTTCGTAGTGCGCAGCATCGGCGCCCAGAAATTCATTCAGGTCCAGCTGATGCCAGGCTTCGATGCCGTGTTGTTCAACGCGCTGCGCGACTTTCTCTAGAAGCTCAGGCGTATGTGGATGCAGCTCGCCGGTTTCTTTGTGTACGAAGAAAGCCATCGGCACGCCCCACTGGCGCTGACGAGACAGCGTCCAGTCCGGACGGTTTGCGATCATGCCGTGCAGTCGTGCCTTGCCCCAGGCCGGATAGAAGCGAGTGGCTTCGACGCCGGCCAGCGCAGATTCCCTCAGCGTCGCTCCGCCATCCTTAGGCTTTCGATCCATGCCGGCGAACCATTGCGAGGTCGCGCGGTAGATGATCGGAGTTTTATGACGCCAGCAGTGCATATAGCTGTGGTCGAACATCACGAGTTTGAACAGCGCGCCCGCCTGATCTAGCGCCGCGCAGATGGGCTTGGACGCTTCCCAGATGGTCATGCCACCGAACAGCGGCAGCGTCGACGCGAAATGGCCATCGCCCATGACCGGGCTGATGATCTCGTCATCCTTCATGCCCTGCGCCTTGCACGATGCATAGTCCTCAAGGCCGTAAGCCGGTGCCGAGTGCACGATGCCGGTACCGGAATCAGCGGTCACGTACTCGCCGAGATATACCGGAGACAGTCGGTCATAGCCCTTGTCGATGCTGGCTAGCGGATGATGAAACTTGATTAGTGAAAGCTGCTCGCCCTTGGTAGTGGCAATCACCTTTCCCTCAAGGCCATAACGTTTCAGACAGTCTTCGACCAGATCATTCGCGAGAATCAGCAGCACTGGCTCGCCATGTCGCTCGGTCTGCACCAGCGCATAATCGAATTCCGGATGCATGTTCAGCGCCTGGTTCGATGGAATGGTCCAGGGCGTTGTGGTCCAGATCACTACAAAGCCTTTCGAGGTCGGCAGCGATGCGAGGCCGAAGGCCTTGGCAATCTTTTCCTGCTCTGCGAAAGGGAAACCGATGTCGATCGCCGGATCACGCTTGTCCTGATACTCGACTTCTGCTTCTGCCAGTGCAGAACTGCAGTCAAAGCACCAGTTCACCGGTTTCAGTCCGCGATACACATAGCCTTTGTCGAGAATCTTACCCAGCGCACGGATCTCATCTGCCTCGTTCCGGGTGTTCATCGTCAGGTAGGGTTTGTCCCACTCGCCCAGCACACCCAAGCGGATGAAGTCTTTCTTTTGCCGCTCGACTTGCTCAGCGGCATACGCGCGCGACTTCGCTAGCACCTCAGCCGTCGGCAGGTGTTTGCCATGTTGCTTCTCGATCTGAATCTCGATCGGCATGCCATGGCAGTCCCAGCCCGGCACGTACTGCGCGTCGAAGCCGTCCAGCTGACGTGTCTTGACGATCATGTCTTTCAGAATCTTGTTCACCGCATGGCCGATATGGATGTCGCCGTTTGCATACGGCGGGCCATCATGCAGGATGAATTTAGGGCGGCCTGCCGATGCCTGGCGGATGCGCTGATACAGCTTTTTCTGCTGCCACTGCGCGACCCACTGTGGCTCGCGCTTGGCGAGATCGCCGCGCATCGGGAATACGGTCTCGGTCATGTTGACCGGGTATTTGTTATCAGGCTTTTTCTCGGACATAGATAGATTCAGTCGGGTGATTCAGTATCTGGGGTTCAGGCAGCGATGCGCTGCGCAAAGAAAGCTCGGGCAGCGCGCGCATCGTTATCAATGGCTTGCGTCAGGGTCTCAAGATCGTCGTACTTTTCTTCGTCACGCAGCTTCTTCAGAAATTCGACGCGAATCAGCTTTCCGTAGCAATTGGCATTGAAGTCGAAGAGATGTACTTCAAGCAGCACGCGGCCGTTGTCCTCGACGGTAGGCCGCACGCCAAGGCTAGCGACAGCAGGCAATGGGTGTTCCGCAATTCCGTGGACCTGCACGACGAAGATGCCGCTCACCGCAGGGCGCCGGTGACCGATTTTCAGGTTCAGTGTCGGGAAGCCGATGGTGCGGCCGAGCTTGCGACCATGTTGCACATGGCCTGAGATCGCATACGAATGGCCGAGTAGGTCTTGAGTGCGCGCAAAGTCTCCCGCATGAAGTGCCTCACGTATGGCGGAAGAAGAGATGCGAACATCATCATTCATTACTGTGGGTAGCGACTGCACCTCGAAGCCGAAGCGTTGCCCTGCTTGCTGCAGCAGAGTGAAATCGCCGGCACGCTTTGCGCCGAAACGGAAATCTTCGCCGACGATGAGCCATTTCACGTGCAAGCCATTCACCAGCACATCCTCAATAAAACGCTCTGGACTTTGGGACGCGAATGATGCACTGAAGTGCTCTACGATCACGCGATCGACGCCGCAGGATTCCAGGGCTTGGAGCTTGTCGCGCAGGTTGGCGATGCGGCGTGGCGCGAGCGATTCGTCGCCGGATAGGTGGGCGAAGTACTCGCGCGGATGCGGCTCGAAGGTCATGACCGCAGTATCAAGTTTCAGGCGCGCGGCAGCCTCGGAGACGCGCGCAAGCAGCGCGCGATGTCCTCGATGCACGCCATCGAAATTGCCGATGGTCAGCGCGCACGGGCGGCGCGCTTCGGCGTTGGGAAGTCCGCGGAAAACCTTCATCGGGTGGCAGGCGCCGGCCGCATTCTGAAAACCGACGATTATAGTGGGTTTCCCACCCATTTCCCTTGGTGGTCAGCCAGATCCCGGTGAGTCCTGACAGTAATAAGCTGCCAACTTTTGGTGGCTGCTCGCCTACCGAAATCAGGTTTTCGCACTCGACATGGCCATGCGGTTCCAGATAACTACAGGGGTCTGCGCGATCGCACAGCTTTCCGCTGCGAGAGCCAGTGCCTACTTAGAACTCGCCCCACAATGCATTGAGCGCAGCAACAACCGCGATACCGGCAGTTTCGGTGCGCAACACACGATCGCCGACTGAGAGGCAAATCGCACCGTGGTCAATCGCAGCCACTTCCTCTTCTTCTGAGAATCCACCCTCGGGACCAACCATGACTGTCAAGGCTTGTGGCGGACGATGTTTCGCCCAGTCCGTCAGAGTCTGGCTTGCGCGTGGCGACAGCAGGATGCGCGGATGCAGATCCTGCTGCGAGATCCAGCTACGGAAGCTGGCCGGATCGGCGACGGTCGGCAAACGATTGCGTCCGCACTGCTCAGACGCTGCGATGACGATGGCGCGCCAATGCGAGAGCTTCTTGGCGGCACGTTCATCTGACAGCCGAACGACGGAGCGCGTTGATACCAGCGGTTGTACTGCGGTCACGCCAAGTTCCACCGCCTTTTCGATGATCCAGTCCATCTTCGTTCCCTCGGGCAGTGCCTGCGCCAGTGTCAGCGCATGCCCCGGTTCGACTTCACGAGCGTCAAACGCTTTCACATCGGCGCTGGCGCGACGCTTCTCGATTGAGGTTAGCCTCGCCGTGTACTCGCCGCCACGGCCATTGAACAGCGTGATCATGTCGCCAACCTTCATACGCAGCACGTTCAGGTGATGGGCGAGTTCTTCCGGCAGCGCGCAAGGCGTACCGATCTCGAGATCCTGATTTAGATAGAAGCGGGGCATGCGAATTTGGTATTGGAAAGAAGTGAGAGGGTGTCGGTTTGATTCTAAGGGGTCAGGGCGGTCTGGTAAAATCAATCCCTTTTTTCGGCAGGGTACGGAGAGACGGCCTGTCGACCGATTATCCCGTTCTGGATTGGCAAAATGACCACCTCCCCCGATACCCGCAAGATGGCCAACGCGATCCGCGCGCTGGCGATGGACGCTGTCCAGAAAGCTAACTCCGGACATCCCGGCATGCCAATGGGTATGGCGGAGATCGCAGTCGCACTGTGGAGCAAGCACCTGCGCCACAATCCGGCCGATCCGAAGTGGTCAGACCGAGACCGCTTCGTGGTGTCCAATGGTCATGGTTCCATGTTGCTGTATGCATTGTTGCATCTGGCTGGCTATGACCTGTCCATGGATGAGCTAAAGAATTTCCGCCAGCTGCACTCCAAGACACCCGGCCACCCTGAAGTCGATATCACTCCGGGTGTTGAGACCACGACCGGCCCGCTAGGGCAGGGCATTGCGAATGCCGTCGGTATGGCCCTATCGGAGTGGCTGCTGGCATCGCAGTTCAATAAGCCGGGCTTCGATATTGTTGATCACTATACCTACGTGTTCCTCGGTGATGGCTGCCTGATGGAAGGTATCAGCCACGAGGCCTGCTCGCTGGCCGGCACACTGGGTCTGTCGAAGCTGATCGTCATGTACGACGATAACGGTATCTCTATCGACGGCAAGGTAGATGGCTGGTTTAAGGACGATACGCCGAAGCGCTTCCAAGCCTATGGATGGCACGTGATTCCGAATGTTGATGGTCATGACGTGGCCGCCGTTGATGCAGCGATCACGGCAGCAAAGAAAGCTGGCAAGCCGACCCTGATTTGCTGCAAAACGGTCATCGGCAAGGGTTCGCCGAATATGGAGGGCACGGATAAGGTGCACGGCAGCGCACTGGGCGACACTGAAATCGCCGCGACCCGCGCCACGATCGGCTGGTCACCCGCGCCGTTCGAGATTCCGGCTGATGTGTATGCAGCCTGGGATGCGAAAGCTAAGGGCAAGGAACTGCAGGCCGCATGGACGACAAAGTTCGCCGCCTATCGCGAAAAGTTCCCTTCTGAGGCAGCCGAGTTCGAGCGCCGGATGAAGGGCGATCTGCCAGCGAATTTCGATCAGGCACTGGCTGCATTCGTCGCCGCCTGCGTCGACAAAAAAGAAACCATCGCAACCCGTAAAGCGAGCCAGAACGCGATTCAGGCACTGGCACCGGTGCTGCCTGAATTCCTCGGTGGTTCGGCCGACCTGACGGGTTCGAACCTCACCAACTGGAAAGAATGTGTCGCTGTACGTTCGGGACAGCCGGGTAACCACATCAATTATGGTGTTCGTGAATTCGGCATGAGCGCGATCATGAACGGTATCGCACTGCATGGTGGCTTCATTCCGTTTGGTGCTACTTTCCTGACCTTCTCGGACTACAGTCGCAACGCGCTTCGCATGGCGGCGCTGATGAAGCAGCGTTCACTCTTCGTGTTCACACACGATTCGATCGGATTGGGTGAAGATGGTCCGACGCACCAGTCGGTCGAGCATGTTTCGAGCATGCGTCTGATTCCACAACTGGATAACTGGCGTCCTTGCGATACTGTCGAGTCTGCTGTTGCATGGGGTGAGGCGGTCAAGCGCCGTCATGGTCCGAGCACGCTGATTTTCTCGCGCCAGAATCTGCCTTATGTCGAGCGTGACGCGAAGCAGGTAGCGAACATTGCGCGCGGCGGCTACGTGCTGCGCGATTCGGCGAATGCCAAGGCCATTATCATTGCGACCGGCTCGGAGATTGAACTGGCGCTGAAGTCGGCTGATCTGCTGGCCGCCGAGGGTGTCTCAGTGCGTGTGGTCTCGATGCCGAGCACCGATGTGTTCGACCGACAGGATGACACCTACAAGGCGAGCGTGCTGACCAAGGGTCTGCCTCGTGTTGCCGTCGAGGCTGGTATCAGCGCGTTCTGGTTCAAGTACGTTGGCCTCGAAGGCAAGGTGATCGGTATCGACACCTTTGGCGAATCGGCGCCGGCGGGGGCACTATTCAAACATTTCGGCTTCACGACCGACAAGGTCGTGGCTGCTGTCAAATCAGTGCTGCACTGATCTGACAGCCTACGGTTACAGCATTCACTATCAGGAGATCTCCATGACCATCAAGGTTGCCATCAATGGCTATGGCCGCATCGGCCGCAACGTGCTTCGCGCTCATTACGAAGGCGGTAAGAAGCATGACATTCAGATCGTAGCGATCAACGATCTCGGCAATCCGGCATCAAACGCCCACCTGACCCAGTACGACACCGCTCATGGCAAATTCCCAGGTAGCGTGTCGGTAGAGGGCGATTACATGATCGTCAATGGCGACAAGATTCGTGTGTTTGCGCAGCGTGATCCTGCACAGATTCCGTGGGCCGATCTGGGCGTTGACGTCGTACTCGAGTGCACTGGTTTTTTCACGACTAAGGAAAAGGCTTCGGCGCATCTGAAAGGTGGCGCGAAGAAGGTGATCATCTCCGCGCCAGGCGGCAAGGATGTTGATGCCACCGTCGTGTACGGCGTGAACCAGTCGGTGCTGAAGGCGGCGGATACGGTGATCTCGAATGCGTCGTGCACCACCAACTGCCTCGCGCCGTTGGTCAAGCCACTGAACGATAAGATTGGCTTGCTGAATGGCCTGATGACCACTGTGCATGCTTACACCAACGATCAGGTGCTGACCGACGTGATGCACGAAGATTTGCGCCGTGCGCGTTCGGCGACGATGTCGATGATCCCGACCAAAACGGGTGCTGCGGCTGCGGTTGGTCTGGTATTGCCGGAGCTGAATGGCAAGCTCGACGGTTATGCGATTCGTGTCCCGACAATCAACGTTTCGGTCGTTGATCTGTCGTTCATCGCCGCGCGCGATACGACAGCTGACGAAGTCAATGCGATCATGAAGGAAGCTGCTGACGGTGCCTTGAAAGGCATCCTCACCTATAACACTGCGCCGTTGGTGTCGATCGACTACAACCATAATCCGGCATCGTCGAATTTTGACGCGACGCTGACCAAGGTTTCCGGTCGCCTCGTGAAAGTCTCGTCTTGGTATGACAATGAGTGGGGCTTCAGTAATCGTATGTTGGACACGACGGTTGCGCTCATGACTGCGAAGTAACGAGGCTGCTGCCCCACTCATTGCGGCGTAGGCTAACTTCGGCGAAGCCGAAGTTAAGGCCCAGCGGGCCACACTGAGTGGGTCGCCGCTTTGCGGCGAAAAGAGGAGGACGCAGTGCGTCCTCTTTTTGCTTCAACAAATGCACGCTGGATACTACGGATGCATCGATGACGGCGAAGTAAGCAGGCGCGCTGCCCCAAAAAAAACCCGCCACAAGGACGGGTTTCGGTCATTCAGCGCCAGCAACCCATGCTATCTGCATGGTGTCACTGGCACTCGCCTCAATCCCGGCTATCTGCCGGGTACCCAAGCGAGCTTTGCTCGCTGCACGGTCAGTGCAGCGCTGAATCTTTAGATGGCCTGAACGTTAGTCGCTTTTTCGCCTTTCGGGCCGTTGCCCTTGACGAAGCTGACGCGCTGGTTTTCAGCTAGGCTCTTGAATCCGTTGCCGGCGATGTCTTGAAAGTGTACGAACAGATCGTTGCCACCGCCATCAGGCGTAATGAAGCCGAAGCCCTTGGAGTCGTTGAACCATTTGACGATACCAGTTTGGTTGCTCATTGAATTTTTCCTTCATAAAAGTTGGGTTGGAATGGCGATGCATAGCAAGCTAGGCAAGCGCCGCACGCACCTCATGCAAGGAAAAAAACGGGGGAGTCAGACGGGAATCGCTCTTGAACAGAGCCAAACGGGAAAGAGACCTACGGTGATCAACTTGGCGAAGTACGGGCGCACGATACACTACTTCCAGCCGATCCCCTAGTCTTATTTAAGTTTTTGGTGTTGGAATGGTTCTCCTAAGGCGGGATGCGGGGCTTTAAGTAGACCGGGCAGGAGATCCCGGCCTACCGCACAACGGTTTAATTCCCCACCACCTTCTGATAGTTGGGCGATCTCGGGCCCGGCAGCAACCCGCCCTCACGGGCACTCAGCAGGCGATAGCTTGTCATCCGTGCCACGGGGTATCCCTGATCGCCGAGGTTGTTTGCCACCTGCTTGATCAACGCGCTCACCAGCATACCTGCCAGGCCGCCGCCGCTGTTATCACGGCCCTCGGCATTCGAAGCTCGGGCGCTACCTTCCCAAAGTTGTTGGCCGTTGCGAAGATCGACGAGCCTTGCGCTGGCAGCCACAATCACCTGACTGTCGAGCAGCATGTACTTTGCACCATACTCACTGATCGTGATGTAAAGCACGGCATCCGCGCCAAATACCTCGGCCAGTTTGGCCGGAGAGGCGTTATGCATTTCGCCCGGATTGCTCATGCCGTTTTCGCGGAATGTCTGCTCGACCAGCGCTACCGGGAAAACATAGTAGCCAGATTCAGCTAGTGGTGCAGTCACAGTCGCCATCATGCTGTAGGGTGCGCGCACATCAGGCGACTGATTCAAGGGGGGCAGCACGAGTATCGAGCGTGGTTTGCTCGCTCTGAACGCGCTGTAATCATATTTTGCCTGGGTTGCGCAACCAGTGGACAATGCAGCGATCGCCAGCAGCGACAGGCGTAAAAAGAGTTTTTTCAGCATGGTGATTCCTTAGCGCTTGGCCTGAGCGATCAGTCGGTCCATATAGGGACGCGACTCCGGGAACAGTAGTTTCTCAGTCTCGAAAGAGGCAATCGCCTGATCTAGCCTTCCGATCTGGAAGTACAGGTAGCCAAGGTGGGCCTGAAAGCCGGGTGGCAGGGCTTTGTTAGCGGCGCGCGCTTGCTCGAGATCCTTTTCCAGCTTCCCTATCTGATCCTGTGGTGATGTCTTGCCGCCGTCTGCATACATCGCGTAGATCTGATTTTCATAGCTACCCCATTGGTACAGCGTGTTTTGGCTGGCGCAGCCGGTCGCCAGTATTGCTGCTGCCAGGAGCAGAAGTCTGAGTTTCATGACGGCCTCCGACTCAAAGATCCGGTTTCCATGCGCCGCGGGCAATGCCCTCGACCAGTCGGTTCACCGCTTCGCGGATTGCCAGATCGAGCACCTTGCCGTTTAGCGTTGAGTCGTAGCTCGATGTGCCGCCAAAGCCAACGATCTCGCGATCCGACAGCATGTACTCACCTGCGCCTTGCACGGAGAACACGACTTCTGAGGTCAGCGCATTCACGACATTGATGCTCACCTTCGAATAGGCGACTTGCGTCTTGCCACGGCCAAGAATGCCGAAGAGTTGCTGGTCGCCGGTTTCCTTGCGGCCGAATTCGGTCACATCCCCGGTCAACACGTAGTTGGCCCCTTTCAGGGCCTGTTCCTTGCCGCGGAGTTTTGCTTCCTGCTGAATCTCACCCATGTTGTCGCGATCCACAATGACGAAGCGATTGGATTGCTGCAGATGGGTAATCAGGATGGTTTTTGCCTGCGAACCCAGGCGATCGACGCCGTCGGAGAACAGGCCGCGCATGAAGTTGGATCGGTTGTCGAATTTGCCGACGGCGAGGGTGCTGCGTGGTCCGCTATAACTGGTGCCGGCGGAGGCGACTTGCTGTGGCGCGACCGTCCGTGAGGACTCAGTTGCGCAACCGAACAGTAGCAGGCAAAGCGCCAGTAGCGCGGCGCGGAAGATTGGCTTGGGCAGGGAAGTCATGGTCGGTTTCTGGTCAATGGTTGTTCAGGTGGCGACGGCGAAGGACGCGACCGAGATTATAGAAGTGATAAGAAATCTTGTGTTGTTAAATTTATACTACACGTGGCTGACGACCGATCTCCATAGCACCATCACAGCTGTCCGTAGCCGGTCAACCGAGGCCGGCTGAACACGCGCCCGATCTTCGCCGCGCAAGCGAATCTGGTGCTGCAAGCGTCTGAATTCACGATACGCATCCGACACGGATGAGGCCAGCTCCTGGTCGATGAGACCCAGCTCTCCGGCCAGTTTCAGCAGTCCGATATTGCCGATATCCCCCGTCAGCGCGGCGTGGTCACAGGCATGGGCCAATACGAGGTATTGAACGATGAACTCGATATCGATCATGCCGCCCTCATCATGCTTCAGGTCGAACAGCCCAGAGCGATTAGGATGCGCGTCGTGCATGCGATTGCGCATGGCCAGCACCTCGCCGCGCAGCTCGGTCGGGTTGCGTCGCTGCCGCAGCAGGGTAGTGCGCAAGGTCTCAAAGCGCTCACCAATCGCGGCATCGCCAGCACAGAAACGCGCGCGCGTCAGCGCCTGATGCTCCCATACCCAGGCTGATTGGCGCTGGTACTTTTCGAATGCTGCGAAGGACGATACCAACAGACCGCTCGCGCCGTCAGGTCGCAAGGCCACGTCGATATCGAACAGCACGCCTGCTGAAGTGTGGCTAGTCATCCAGGTGATGAAGCGCTGCGCGAGCCGCGCGTACAGCGGTGGTGCGTCCTGGTCATCATCGTCGTACAAAAAGATAACGTCGAGGTCGGATGCATAGCCTAGCTCCTTGCCGCCGAGCTTGCCGTAAGCGATTACGGCGAATGCGGGTTGCTCACGATGTCGGTTCGGCAGCGTTCGCCACACCGCGTCGATGGTGGCGCCGATCAGCACATCTGCCAATGCTGAGAGATGATCTGCCAATCGCTCTACGCTGAGCAAACCATCCAGATCCTGCGCGAGCAGTCTGAACAGCTGCGCATGATGCAGGTCGCGCAGTGCATCCATCTGGCGCTCGGTATCACCGTCGAATGCTGTCAGATGCTCTTGGCATTCCTTCGCGAAGGCGAGCCAGTCGGGTGCTGCCTGCAGCGCTGATATATCGAGCAATTCATCCATCAGCACCGGATGTCGCATCAGGTACTGCGCAGCCCAGCCGCTGGCACTCATCATGCGTACCACTCGTCCCAGCGCCTGCGGAAATTCGGTCAGTAACTCGAGATACGCGGAGCGACGGGCGATCGTGTCAAAAAAATCTAGCAGGCGGTTCAGTGTGGCGTCGCGCGGGCCGGCTTCGGTCGCAATCATCGGTAAGGCGGCACGCATCAGTGCTTGTAGTTGCGCCTTGCGTGGTTCCGATAGTGATTGAATCCGCGGCGATCGCAAGGTGGTCAGCACTCGCTGCGCAGCAGTCAGAGCATCATCGAATCCAAATGAAACCAAAGACTCGGACAGTGCCTCTTCACCGATATCTTCGAGACTGAGTGCGGGCGGGATGTCAGCATCGGGATCAGTGCGACCGCCCCGGTTGTCGAAGATGGCATCGAATTGCGCAGCCACCCACTGACTGCATTCGTCATATCTTTGCATCAGCGCAGCGGTGTCCTGAAAACCCATCATCTGCGCGATGCATAGCCGGTCCGCATCTGACGATGGCAGCACATGGCTCTGTGCGTCATCGAGGTACTGAATGCGGTGCTCGAGGTTGCGTAGAAATGCGTAACTGTCGAGCAGACGCTCGATCACTTCGGGTGCGAGCAGCTTCTTTTCGGCGATAGTTCGCAGTGTCATGCGTGTCGAGCGATCGCGTAGTCCCGGGTCGCGTCCACCGCGGATGAGCTGAAATACTTGCGCGAGAAACTCTATCTCGCGAATGCCGCCGCGGCCAAGTTTCACGTTCACATTTCGTTCGGGATGGCGCGTTTCCTGCCGAACGACCTCTGCACGAATCTGCGTATGCATGGTACGCATAGCATTGATCGCGCCGAAATCCAGATAGCGGCGATACACGAAGGGTTGCACCATCCGTTCAAGCGTAGCGATGTCTTCCGCGTCACCTGTGATCGCGCGCGCCTTGACCCATGCATAGCGCTCCCATTCGCGGCCCTGTGCCACGAGATAGGTCTCAAGCATCGCGAAGCTGGCCGCCAGTGGTCCCGATTGACCGTTTGGACGCAACGCCATGTCGACTCGGAAGCTGAAGCCATCCTCAGTGATCTCGGCAATATCGGCGATCAGCTTGCGTCCGAGACGCACGAAGAATTCATGGTTGGACAACGTGCGCTGGTCGTCGCGCGAGCAGCGGGTTTCGCCGTCCTCCGGGTACAGAAAAATCAGGTCGATGTCGGATGAAACATTCAGCTCGCCGCCGCCAAGCTTACCCATGCCGACAACGATCATGTGTTGTGGCCGTCCTGACTCTTCACCGATCGGGACACCGTGGGCATCACACATCGACGTGTAGAGGTCTTTGAGGTGCGTGCGGACGACGAACTCGGCAAAACGAGATATTGCTGACAAAACTTCGCCGAGTTCGGCGCGACCCGACAGGTCACGTAAGACGATTGCTGAGACCAAAAGTTGTCGCAATCGCCGCATTGCGGCCGGCAAAGAGGGGTTTCTGGCAAGTTGCCGGTCTAGCCATAGACCAAAATCAAGCTGGTCAAGCGATAATCCGGCAAGGTCTTGCAGCTCGGATTCGCGAGCCGGATCCGCAGAAAGCCAGCGTTGTACGAACCGCGAGGCCATATGGCTGGTCGAAAGCAGGTTTGCGCTCATGAAAATGTCGTTACGGGCGTCAACGAAGGGTGCCCGCTTGCGGCTATGATAACGATAAAGCGGGAAGCAGGACGCGCCGATAGCGGCGCGCCGGGTGCCCAGCAGACTTGCCAATAGATGTCGACCAATCCAGATCAATCCAGCCTGACCGCGCGCCGCATTGTCTTTGCCTGGCGGGCGGCGGTGTCCGCGTACCATCATGCGAACCGGGTCAGCCACCATGCGCTGTCCTGGTTGCTTGTGCTCGCAGTGGTCGGCTACTTTGCTTTTTGCGCGATGTTCCTCGCGTTGCGATACGTGGTACTACCTAACATCGGTCATTACAAGCCCGAGGTTGCGCACGCGGCGAGTCAGATGTTGCAAAGACCCGTGACGATCGACGGTATTCATGCCAGCTGGAGCGGCTTACGGCCGAAGCTGCAACTCGATGGCGTCGTGATTCATGATGAACATGGTGATAGTGCGCTACATCTTCCTGAGGTGAACGCGACGCTGTCATGGTCGACCGTCTTCGGTCAGCTGCGACTGCACTCGCTAGAAGTGCTGAATCCTGATCTGGAGATCGAGCTAAGCCGCGAAGGAACCCTGTTCGTCGCCGGCATGCGGATTGATACCCGGCAGCCCGATGATGGACGTGCGCTTGAATGGTTACTCGCGCAGCGAGAGATCGTGGTTCGCGGAGGTACGCTACGCTGGTCTGACCAGAAGCGACAGGCGCCGGAGCTGATTTTGTCCGATATCAGCTTCGTTTTACGTAATCAATGGCGTTCCCATCAGGCGGCATTGCATGCCACGCCGCCGGCAGCACTTGCCGCACCCATTGATCTCCGCGCAGATTTTACTCATCCGCCTTTTTCGGCAAACCCATCGGACTACTCGCAGTGGTCTGGTGATTTGTATGCGGATTGGCGCAACACGAATATCGATGGCTGGAAACGCTATCTTGATTTGCCATGGGAATTGAATGGCGGCGGCGGAGCATTGCGCGCATGGTTGAGTTTTGACCGCGGTGTCGTAAGCAATATGACTGCCGACCTCGCGTTGAGCAACGTATCCGCGACACTGGCTCCCGGCTTGCAGCCATTGAAGCTGGTCGAGGTGGGGGGGCGTATCTCCGCGGGTGAGTCCGCTACCGGGCTGCGAGATAAGCTGAAGGAAAAATTGTTTTCGTTCGGCGCTCATGGACATACGATCACGCTCACTGATTTCTCGCTGAGTACGGAACAGGGTTCTGTACTACCGCGCACGACCGCTAGTCATCATTTCATCGCTGGTAACGGTCAGCAGCCTGAACGTCATGAGTTGAAAATCACCGAGCTTGATCTTGATGCGCTGGCACGTCTGGCGACCCACCTTCCGATGTCACCGCAGGAAAAGCAACTGCTCGATCGACTGTCGCCACGCGGTGAGCTCAAAAACTTTTCAGCCAGCTGGGAGGGCGTGCTTCCCGGCGAAGGCCGTTACAAAATCAGCGGCAGTTTCAATGATCTCGCGATTCGTGAGCATTTGCCGCAGCCGGGTACTGAAGGCAGCGCGGTGCCCGGCTTCGAGGGATTGTCTGGCGACATTGACGCCAGTGAAGAAGGGGGACGGGTAAAGATCAAGGGCGAGCGAAGCACGCTGCATTTGGCGAACTACCTGAATAACTCTACGATGTATTTCGACTGGCTGAGCGTTGATGGGGGCTGGTCATTTCGCAATGAACATCGCTTGCTGGCAATCAAGTTGAACGGTTTAGAGTTTCAGCAAGCCGGTCTGAAAGGCCGTATCGAGGGTACACATCAGCTGCCCTGGCCGTTGAATACGGGGCAGCTAGGCGACATCGATATGCGCGCAACGTTCCCCAGCATCGAATTAAATCGCGTGGTCGGATATCTGCCCTCGGCCACAGGGCAGGAGACGCGTGAATGGCTGAGTGGCGGTCTGGTCGACGGGCATGCTGATGATGTGAACATCGTGTTAAAAGGTGATTTGCAGAAGTTTCCTTTTCTCCCGACGCCAGGAACCGCGCGTTCTGATGGCCTGTTCAAGCTGAGTGCCAAAATTAGGCAGGGCAAGCTGAGTCCTGCGCCCTATCTGTTGGCGCAGGACAGACGCACACCGCAATGGCCACGTATCGACGATATCGATGGACAGATCACGATCGACCGATCCCGGCTGCACGTCCATGCCGACAGCGCCAAGACCTTTGGTGTGCCGCTGTCCAATGTTGATGTAACGATCCCCGATTTCCTTGCTGCTGCGCCGTATCTGGAGATTTCTGGCAGCGCTAGCGGGCCTGTGCAGCCCATGATCTCGTATGTCAATGCATCGCCGGTATCCGATTGGATCGATGAACTAACCGAGGAAACACGCGCAAGCGGAATGGCGCGGGTGGCTCTGAAATTACGCATTCCGCTCACCGACGCTAGCCAGCCATCGGTGCAGGGCAGCGTGAAATTCAATAGTAACGAGATCCAACTTTGGCGCGCGTTGCCGGCGATCACTCAGTTACGTGGCGAACTCAGCTTCCACGATCACGGTTTTCAGCTTGATGCTGTGCAGGGTTATCTCCTGGGTGGACCGGTCGCCATCAATGGAGGAACACAGCGCGACGGCAGTACCGCCGTCAGGCTTGACGGTTCGCTGACCGCTGACGGTATTGTGCGCTATGCCTCGCACCCGATCATCAAGCGTGTTGCACGCAAGCTATCCGGCAGCACACGTTATTCTGCAAATCTTAAAGTCAGGAATCAGCGGCTTGATGTAACGCTTGATTCTTCGCTGGCGGGCATAGCGATAGACTTGCCGGCACCCTTGCAGAAAGTGGCAAGCGAGGTTCTGCCATTGCGTGTGGCGATTTCGCCAGTCGGCCAATTCGATAGCGCTAATCAGAGTGAGGAAATCCGGTTCAGTCTAGGGCGCGCCATATCCGCACGCTACCTTCGGCAGCGTCCTGCATCACATGGTAGTAGCTGGCGTCTGGTGCGCGGTGGTATCGGAGTGAATACTGCACCGCCGCTGATCGATAGCGGCGTAGGCCTGTCGGTCAATCTGAGTGCGTTCAATGCCGACACCTGGCGCACTCTGTTATCGGGTATCGGTGCCGAGCCTGCTGGTAGTTCTGAGGTTTCTTCCATCAATCAATTCCTGACCGTAGACACGGTGAACCTACATGCCGGAGAGCTGACGTTTGCGGAGCGCACTTTTGAGAACGCGGCGGTCGGCGCAAACCGAGTGCGCGGCGGCTGGCAATTCAATATCAGCTCCGATACCCTGGTCGGTCGCGCCACCTGGGAAGATCCGTGGGTTGAACGCGGCGCGGGCAAGATCAGCGCGCGTCTGACGACACTGAAGGTCGAGCAGCGCGAAGCATCCGATATGACCGAACTGCTGAGTGGTAAAAAATCCTTCAGTGAGTTGCCCGGGCTGGATATCATTGCCGATAACTTCGAGTTGCGCGGCATGCGGCTTGGTCGGCTTGAACTTGTTGCGACCAATGCCGGCCTAGCCTCGACCCCGGGTCGCGAGTGGCGTATCAGCAAGCTGGGCATCAGTAATTCCGGCGCCACCATGCGGGCCAGTGGCCGATGGATTGCAAGCCGTAATGAAAGTCAGAGCTCACTCAACTACGAACTGGACATTACCGATGCCGGTCAGTTGCTTGACCGGCTGGGCTTCGAGCGAACCCTCAAGGGTGGCAAGGGGAAAATGGATGGCGAACTCAGCTGGCGCGGTGACCCTACCGAGTTTGATTTTCCGACCATGTCCGGTAATCTGAGTGTGAAGATCACGGGCGGGCAGTTTCTGAAAGCCGAGCCGGGCGTTGCCAAGCTACTCGGCGTGATGAGTCTGCAATCCTTGCCACGCCGGCTGACGCTGGATTTTCGCGACGTGTTCTCAGAGGGCTTTGCATTCGACAGTATCGCGAGCACCGCTACCATTACCCGCGGCACCCTGAAGACCGACAGCTTCAAGATGCGTGGCCCGAATGCCGTCGTGCTAATGGATGGTTCGGTTGACCTTACCAAAGAGACTCAGAATCTCAACGTTGTCGTTATTCCTGAGCTGAATACTGGTGGTGCATCCGTGGTTTACGGACTAGCGGTTAACCCAGTCATCGGATTAGGTGCTTTCCTCGCGCAGTATTTCCTTAAAAATCCTGTGTCGGCCGCACTGACGCAGGACTATCAGGTTACCGGGCCGTGGAAAGATCCAGTGATCAAGAAAGTACCAGCGCGACGCAAGCCCGCCGAACCGGCCGCTGTGCAGAAAGGCGTGACCAATGACTGAGCAGCAGAGCGACCGCCGCTTCACCGTCGCTGCAGTGCAGATGGTGTCCACGCCTGATCCGGTCGAGAACCGACAGACTGCCGCGCGTCTCGTGCGGGAAGCCGCGGCTGCGGGTGCGCAAGTGGTAGTGCTGCCCGAGTATTGGGCCATCCTCGGACGCAAGGAAACCGACAAGTTGGATCTGGCCGAGCCTTTCGGTGATGGTCCGCTGCAAGGCTTCATGTCGGCCATAGCGAAAGAATGTGGTATCTGGCTGCTCGGCGGTACTGTGCCACTGGTGTCGGATGATCCGAGCAGGGTGCTCAACACCTTGCTCGCTTATGGGCCTACGGGTGAACTGGCCGGTCGTTACGACAAAATTCATTTGTTCGGGTTCACGCGCGATGACGAATCCTTTGATGAATCGCGCACTATCGTTCCCGGTAACGAGGTCGTTGTGCTGCGCACGCCTTTCGCACGAATCGGACTGTCGATCTGCTACGACTTGCGTTTTCCGGAGCTGTATCGTGCGATGGGAGATTGCGACCTCATGGTGCTGCCAGCCGCGTTTACCCACACCACCGGGCGCGCGCACTGGGAAGTACTGCTGCGCGCGCGTGCGATTGAAAATCAGTGTTTTGTACTTGCGGCGGCACAGGGCGGACTCCATCCGAACGGGCGTCGCACCTGGGGGCACAGCATGCTGGTCGATCCCTGGGGAGAAATCCGCGGCCAGTTACCCGAAGGCGAGGGCGTCGTGACCGGCGAGGTCGACACCGACCGGTTAGACAGTGTACGAAGTAGTTTGCCGGCGCTGCAGCATCGCAAGCTCTCAATCTAGCGGCTGCCGGCGCGTAGAGCTCTGATCCATTAGAATCAGGTTTCATTACCCAAACCCAGCCATTGCCCGACATGAAGATCATTGAACCGAACCTGCAAACCCTAGCCGCTGCACGACATCTGCTGTTGACTCCGCACGGACTGGACGAAGCCAAACTGTTGGGTGCGCTGGGCTCGATTTTTACGCATAAGGTGGATTACGCCGATCTTTACTTCCAGCATACCAAGAGCGAAAGCTGGAGCCTTGAAGAAGGCATCGTGAAGACCGGTAGTTTTTCTATCGATCAGGGCGTAGGCGTGCGTGCGGTGTCGGGTGACAAGACCGCCTTTGCGTATTCCGATGACCTGTCTGAGCGCGCGCTGCTCGATGCCGCTGCGGCGACCCGTACCATCGCGCGGCGTGGTGCCGGCAAAATCAAAGTTGCCTCACAGATCAAGCCGGGCGCAGCGCGTTCGCTGTATCTGCCGCATGATCCGGTTCTGTCGCTTGACGCCACCGCAAAGGTTCAGATGCTCGAGAAAATCGAGCGCATTGCGCGCGCCAAAGATCCTCGCATTGTGCAAGTGATGGCTGGTCTATCCGGCGAGCATGATGTGGTGCTAGTCGTACGTAGTGATGGTGTGCTGGCCGCAGACATCCGTCCCCTGGTCAGACTGTCGCTGACCGTGATCGCCGAGCAGAACGGCCGACGTGAAGTCGGCACATCGGGCGGTGGTGGCCGTTATGATTTCAATTACTTCAGCGACGACTTGCTGGAGAAATATGCGAGCGATGCCGTTAACTCCGCGCTCACCAATCTGGAATCGCGTCCCGCGCCCGCCGGCCCCATGACCGTAGTACTCGGCCCGGGCTGGCCCGGCGTGTTGCTGCACGAGGCGATTGGGCATGGCCTCGAGGGCGATTTCAACCGTAAAGGTTCGAGCGCCTTCTCTGGACGTATTGGCGAGCGCGTTGCCGCCAAAGGGGTCACCGTCGTAGACGACGGCACGATCGCTGATCGCCGCGGCTCGCTGAACATCGACGACGAAGGTAACCCCACTGAATGCACGACGCTGATCGAAGATGGCATCCTGAAAGGCTACATACAAGACACGCTCAATGCGCGACTGATGAAGATGCCGACCACCGGTAATGGCCGTCGCGAGTCTTATGCACACCTGCCTATGCCGCGTATGACCAACACCTACATGCTGGCCGGTGACCGTGATCCGGAAGAGATCATTGCCTCGGTGAAGAAAGGTCTATATGCCGTGAACTTCGGTGGTGGTCAGGTTGATATCACCAACGGAAAGTTCGTTTTTTCTGCGAGCGAGGCGTGGATGATCGAAGACGGCAAGCTTGCCTACCCGGTCAAGGGCGCGACTCTGGTCGGCAATGGTCCCGATGTGCTGAACCGGGTATCGATGATTGGCAGGGACATGAAGCTCGACTCTGGCGTTGGCGTTTGCGGCAAGGACGGGCAGAGCGTACCAGTCGGCGTCGGTCAGCCTACCTTGCGGATAGAAGAGCTGACGGTCGGCGGTACCGGTTGATTAATCATTTGGCAGCTTCGCTTGCCAAAGCCGCTAATTTGTAGCACCATCTCAGCCACATTGAACCTGAAGTGTTGGAAACCGATGAACGTTCTGCGCTTTTTCTTTGATACCTACTTTAGCTACCCCAGCCCCCGGGCGGTGGAGAAGCGGTAAGTTCACGGCAAAGCAGAACCGAAACCGAATCTTTAAAACCGCCAGGATTGGCGGTTTTTTTGTTTTCTGAGACCCAAAATATTTGATAGCCGAATTTCCTGGAGAAGCCATGCCCCGCACCGATGACCTGAGGATTAGAGAATTGAAGGAACTGACGCCGCCGTCGCACCTGATCCGTGAAATCCCCTGCTCGGAAAAAATCGCCACCACGACCGCGAATGCGCGCACGGCGCTGCATCGCATCCTTCACGGACAGGATGACCGGCTGATGGTCGTCATCGGCCCGTGCTCTATCCACGACACCAAGGCAGGCATGGAATACGCACGCCGACTGGTCGAGCAGCGCGAGCGCTTGAAGGATGATCTTGAGATCGTCATGCGTGTGTATTTCGAAAAGCCGCGCACCACGGTCGGCTGGAAAGGCCTGATCAATGATCCTTTCCTCGATGGCAGCTTCCGCATCAATGACGGTCTGCGCATTGCGCGCGAGTTGCTGATGCAAATCAACGAACTCGGTCTGCCAGCAGGCACCGAATTCCTCGACGTAATCAGTCCACAGTACATCGCCGACCTGATCAGTTGGGGCGCAATCGGTGCACGCACGACGGAATCGCAAGTTCACCGCGAGCTGGCCTCTGGCCTGTCGTGCCCGGTGGGTTTCAAGAACGGCACTGACGGCAATATCAAGATCGCCGCTGATGCGATTAAGGCGGCATCACAGCCTCACCATTTCCTATCGGTGACCAAAGGCGGTCACTCGGCCATCGTATCGACTGCCGGCAATGAGGATTGCCACATCATTCTGCGCGGTGGTAAAGCGCCGAACTATGATGCAGCGAGTGTCGAAGAGGCGTGTGTTGCGTTGGCTGCGAATGGTCTGGCTCAAAAGCTGATGATCGATGCATCACATGCGAACAGCTCGAAGAAGCCAGAGAACCAAGTGCCTGTGTGCGCCAACATCGGCGAGCAGATGGCGAGTGGTGATGACCGTATCATCGGTGTGATGGTCGAGTCACATCTGGTCGGCGGCCGTCAGGATCTGGTGGTTGGTAAGGAACTGACCTACGGCCAGTCGATCACGGATGGCTGCATTGATTGGGATAGCAGCTTACAGGTGCTGGAGAATCTAGCAGCCTCTGTCAGGCAGCGACGACTTAATAGAGAAAAAGAGTAAATGCAAAAGGGCCGGTTCGATACCGGCCCTTTGTTTTTGTCCATACAACTGTATGAGACACGTGGTAACTGACAGTCAACGCTCTGTGAGAATTAAAAAGTAATAAGCGAAAAGCCGGTTAAATGCCGAATGTCTGTCAATGAGTAGCAAAGCCGACAATGGCTCGGTGGTCAGTGTGTGTCAGCTTGGGTTGTAACACGGCATCTATAGCAAACCTTTCCGAATCGTTAGTTTTTACGCTTAACGGTCGGTCATCGAATTGAATGCGGATCTTCTTTATCGGTGATCGAAATCAACCAACATCGGAGAATTCCGATTTTCTATTTTCCGGCAACTTTTGTCGCTAGGCCTTTACCGACAAATTTTGTGGAGGTTATATATGGATAGTAGTTCATCGACGCGTTTTCCTACCCCTTCTGCTGCGACTTCGCCTTCCGATATTCTTAAGAATGAAATTGCGCAGCGCGTTTGCCAGTTTTTGTACATCGGCGATATAGGGCGCCTGATGCAGGTTGATTCGGCAAGGTATGAGTCTATCCGTGAACAGATTACTGACATTGGAATTTCAGCGATCGACAGAGATTTATGCGAAGGTAATACCAAAGATGCATTTCAGCGCATCCACGAACTCTCGTCCTGGCTAGGCGGTTGTCACTTTGTTGGGCCAGAGGAGAACGAGATACTTGCCTGGCGTAACGTGCTTCAGCGCATACCGGATGCGCGGTTCGACCTGAAGCAACAATCTCAATTGTTACGAAACCTGATGACAAGCGCCTGGCAAAGGAGTGATACCAAAGATTTTCAATTGCACGCGTTGACCGATGTGCTGATTGATATATTTGTTCAGGCAGAAAAGGCGATCGGTCGTCTGGGTAGAGAATTCTCGCTGAAATTTGGTAACTTAGAATCCGGAAATTTAGCTGAAAAACATGGTGAAAAAATGGTCATATACGCCTCAATTGTGGCGAGTGGTAAAAAGCCACTGCATATTGATCATTTTGCGTCGCGTCTTGCAGCAATGTCGATGCTGCGTATAAAAGTGAATTTTTTAAGCACTTCCTTGCCGGATAGACTAAAAGCGTACGACCGTAACCTGATTGACATAGGGGAGTCGCATCTATCGCTCCCGAGATCAACTGTGGTGCATCTGGTTTGGAATGTTGTTCAGGTGTTTATGACTTTTGACGAAGAAACTCAGTCCTCACGCGAAGAAAGCATGGAAAACTTGCTGGATGCTACGTCCTTAAGCATGCAAGACTTGGTGACGGGAAGCATGTTAGGGGGTATTGATCGAGCTGCTGACGCGCTTGAAAGTTTCGAAGATTCTTCCTGCTTATTAATGTGAGCTAAATGACGAAGGTGCCGGTTATCACCGGTACCTTCCCACGTGAAAGAAACGTATCAATCTCTGAAGTTGTTAAACTCTAGCGGCAGATCAGTCACTTCTTTTTTTAGCATCGCAATGGTCGTCTGAAGATCATCGCGCTTCGCACCCTGCACACGCAGTGCATCCCCCTGAATGCTGGCCTGTACCTTGATCTTGCTGTCTTTGATAATGCGCTGGATCTTCTTCGCGGCGTCGGACTCGATCCCGTTCTTCACCTTAATCACCTGCTTGACCTTGTCGCCGCCGATTTTCTCGATCTTGCCCAGGTCCAGGAAACGCACGTCGACATTACGTTTGGTCATTTTGTTCATCATCACATCGCGCAGCTGGCCGAGCTGAAACTCGCTGTCTGCGTAGGCGGTCAGCTCGCGCTCCTTCTGCTCGACACGGGCGTCGCTGCCCTTGAAGTCGAAGCGGGTCGTGATCTCCTTGTTGGTCTGGTCGATCGCATTTTTGACCTCGACCTGATTAGCTTCGGAAACGACATCGAAAGATGGCATCGTGATTCTCCTGATAACGTTTTAATGCCGAGATTATAGAGGACGGCAGGCAACCACCGGAATGCCGGCCGGTATAATCGCATCCCTATGAGTTCCCGTCCTGATATCCGCCACGGCCAGTCTTTGCGTGCGATGAATACCTTTGGTATTGACGCCAAGGCAGCTGCCTACCTGCGCGTCTTGGGTATCGGTGATCTGCGCGCGGTACGCGCCGATCCCGAACTGATGGCGATGCGCCGGCTGGTGCTCGGCGGCGGCAGTAATCTGCTGCTGAAAGGCGATTTCAACGGGCTGGTGCTGCACATGGAGAATCTCGGCATCGCCGTTACCGGCGAGGACGAGGAGTATGTGTTTGTGACGGCTCAGGCTGGCGAGAATTGGCATGGCTTCGTCCAGTGGACGCTGGAGCACGGCCTGCCAGGACTGGAGAACCTGTCGCTCATCCCGGGCAGTGTCGGCGCATCGCCGATTCAGAATATCGGCGCCTACGGCAGCGAGCTAGCCGACTGCTTTCATTCGCTGCGCGCTTTCGATTTCAATACCGGCGAGATACTGTCCATGACGACGCAGGATTGTGTGTTTGGCTACCGCGATAGCGTGTTTAAGCATGGCTTGCGCGATCGGGCAGTAATCGTGGAGGTGACATTCGCTTTGCCGAAACGCTGGCAGCCGAACTTGCGCTATGCGGAGCTCGCCTCTGAAATCGCATCGCTCGGCGTTTCATCCCCGACCGCGAAAGACATTAGCGATGCGGTAATCTCGATCCGTACGCGCAAACTGCCAGACCCGGCGAAAATAGGTAATGCCGGTAGCTTCTTCAAGAATCCGATTGTGAGTGCGGAGCGTCGCAATGAACTGCTGGCTCAGCATACGGAATTGGTCAGCTATCCCCAATCCGATGGCAGCTATAAGCTAGCGGCGGGGTGGTTGATCGATCAGTGCGGGTGGAAGGGAAAGTCATTAGGCGCAGCTGGCGTGCACGATAAACAGGCGCTAGTGCTGGTCAATCGTGGTGGTGCCAGCGGTACGGAAATTCTGCACCTTGCCACAGCCATTAGCGATAGCGTGCAGTCCCGATTCGGCGTGCTGCTGGAACCTGAGCCGGTGGTCGTTGGATAAAATATATAGCCGGTGTAAAAAAAGCCCCGCTATGCGGGGCTTTTTTCATTGAGGTATAGATCAGCCGAAGTGGCAGACGTAATCCAGCATCTCGGTGGTCTCGATATCAAAGCTCGAGTTACCCGGTACATTGAAGCTCTGGCCGCCTTCGTAGTGCTTCCACTCGGTTTCACCTTTCAGACGAACGCGGCACTTGCCGGCGTTGATCTCCATGATTTCTGGTGCGCCGGTGTTGAATACCAGCGAGGACGGAAAGATCACGCCGACGGACTTCTTCGTACCGTCTGCGAAGATTACGTTGTGCGATATGCACTTACCATCAAAAAAGACATTCGCTTTTTTTATGACAGATACATTGTCGAATTGATTGCTCATTATTTTTCCTTGAATTGAATTTTACTTACCGCGCTTGATCTTCGCGTTGGCCGCGATACGCATGCGTAGTGCGTTCAGCTTGATGAAGCCGCCCGCATCCGCTTGATCGTACGCGCCGCCGTCTTCGTCGAAGGTGGCGATAGTCTGGTCAAACAGCGAGTCGGTCTTCGAATCGCGCGATACGATGATCACATTGCCTTTGTAAAGCTTGACACGTACCCAACCGTTAACCGTCTGCTGTGTGTGGTCAATGAGGGTTTGCAGCGCGACGCGCTCCGGCGCCCACCAGTAACCGTTATAGATCAGCGATGCGTAACGCGGCATCAGAT
>CAZXRS010000003.1:0-27829 GCA_964642635.1 uncultured Bifidobacterium sp.
CGTCGCCACATAGGGCGCCAATGCCGCACCAAGAATGCCGGACATATTGAAGGCGAGTGAAGCGCCGGTATACCGCACTTCAGCCGGAAACAGTCCCGACATCAACGCACCCAGCGGACCGAAGCTTGCACCCATCATCGCCATGCCGATCGATAGTGCTATCACCGTCGAAACGCTGCCGGCCTGCAGCAAAAAGCCCAACAGCAAACCCAGCATGATGATGCCGACCGTACCTGCCATGAGTCCAGAAGTACGATCACGCTTATCGGATAGCTTCGCTGACAGCGGAATGAACAGCGCGAAAAAGGCTGCGGATATCAACTGAAGTAACAGAAACTCCTGCCGCGTATAACCCAGCGAGCGCGTGGCCCAGCTCAGTGTGAACACCGTCAGCAAATAAAACAAAACGAACTGCGCCATACCAGCAACGGCGCCGAGCATCAACGCGCGCGGATGCCGAGTGATCACCGCCAGCATCGGCACCTTGACTCGCTCATGGCGCTCGAGCACTGCGCGGAATTCCGGTGTTTCGCTGATGTTGAGTCGTACGTAGAGTCCGACCAGTACCAGCAGAGCACTGGCCACGAAAGGAATGCGCCAGCCCCAGTCGAGGAAATCCGCCTCGGGTAATTGCGTTGTCAACAGCAAGAAGGCGCTGCCCGACAGGAAAAAGCCCGCCGGACCACCCAGCTGCGGGAACATGCCATACCACGCGCGTTGTTCCGGCGGTGCATTCTCGGTGGCCAGCAACACTGCTCCACCCCACTCCCCACCCAGACCCAGCCCCTGCCCGAAACGCAGCAATGCCAGCAGCACCGGCGCGGCGAACCCTATCGATGCATACGATGGCAGCAGCCCAATCAATACCGTCGACAGACCCATGGTCAGCAGCGAAGCCACAAGCGTGGCCTTACGACCGATACGGTCGCCGAAATGCCCGAACAATGCAGAACCGACTGGCCGCGCCACAAACGCCAGACCGAAAGTCGCCAGCGATTGCAGCGTCGCCATCGTCGGATCCGCCGACGCGAAAAATAGCGTCGGGAAGACCAGCACTGCTGCCGTGCCAAAGATATAGAAATCGAAATACTCAATCGTCGTGCCGATCAGGCTTGCGAACAGAATCTTGCGCATGGAATTTTTTTCGGGATGGAGACCGGCTTCGGTCATGGCTGTCTCTCGTGATAGTTTTGTTTTTAGATTCTGTATCGCTGCTATGATGCGCGATCGATTGCCGATCATGCCAGCGGGGTGCAGCGCCGTCAAATGAAAGGCCTGATGCATAGCTACTAAAAATAATCATGGAGACCTGAATGGCTCTGTTCCCCGGCTTTACACAACAACGCATACGCACCACTGGCGCTACCATCAATGTCATCACCAAGGGACAGGGTGAGCCGGTGCTGCTGTTGCACGGCTACCCGCAGACGATGGCATGCTGGCACCAGATCGCGCCTGAACTGGCTAAACATTACACCGTGGTCTGTGCCGATCTGCGTGGCTATGGCGGATCTTCAAAACCCAAGGGTCTGCCCGATCATTCGAATTACTCTAAGCGTGCAATGGCACTCGATATGATCGAGGTCATGGACAAGCTAGGACACGATCGATTTCATCTGGTCGGCCATGATCGCGGCGGTCGCGTTGCGCATAGGCTGGCAAAAGATCATGGCGAGCGCGTGCAGACGGTCACCGTGCTCGATATCTCACCGACGCTGAAAATGTTCGAGAGCACCGACATACGGTTCGCGACTGCCTACTACCACTGGTTCCAGATGCTGCAGCCCGCACCGCTTCCTGAGAAGATGCTGCAGGGGATAGTGCCGTTCAATCTGATTGGCATGATCGGACGCTCGGAGCCCGACCTGTCTGCCTTCGACAAGCGTGCACTGGCCGAATACGTAAAAGCGTTCAAGGATCCTAAAACGGTACATGCGAGCTGCGAAGACTATCGCGCTGCCGGCACCATCGATCTTGACCATGACCGCAAAGATCGCCGCCGCAAGCTGAAGATGCCGTTACTGACGATCTGGGGCAAGCGCGGCGTGATCCACAAGTTATTCGACTGTGTGAACGACTGGCGCGAAGTCGCCAGTGATGTGCGCGGCAAAGCGCTGGATTGCGGCCACTTCGTACCCGAGGAAAAGCCCAAAGAGACGCTGCGCGAGATTCGCCGCTTTATTGCGGAACATCCGATTCGTCACTGATCGATAGCAGTAGTTACCCTCTGCCGCTGCTAGAATGACCCGGCAAAGGAAACGCACATTCTTGTCAACGCCTCACCCACCTGACAGATACGACGATGTTGACCACCCTAATCGTTTGCATGGCCAATTGCGGCGCACCGACGACGACAGCTGATGAGCTGGGCGCAGCGGCGGCTAGCTATCTGCAGAACTGCCATGAAATGCACTACCTCAAGCGTAGTACCTGCCCTGGCATCGACGTACCGGTATTGCTGCAATGCTCCAATGATGTCGAGCGCGAGCTACCCACTACCTATCGCGCCGACTTCCGCAACGGCCAGCGCATACTGGCACAGAAGTTTGCAACTGACATACCCACTACGATGCAAAACCGATTTGCTGCTGCGCTCGGCGCCAATGACGGCGACAGTGCACTGGCTTGTCAGTCACTCGCTGCAGAGAATGCGCAGCGTCGCCTGCAACTCATGCGCCAGCTGAAAAGCTTTAGCAAGAGTCGATAACCTGATCACCGTCACGTGCCATCTACACTGAACACGCCCACGCCATGAACACTGATTCCCGCCCTTTATACCGATCGCTCTACGCGCAAGTCATTGCCGCAGTCGTCATTGGCGTGTTGCTGGGTCACTACGCACCGGAGTCTGCAGTCAAGCTCAAGCCGCTGGGTGATGGCTTCATCAGACTGGTGAAGATGATGATTGCGCCCATCATCTTCTGTACGGTGGTGATTGGTATCGCTGGTATGCAAGACCTGAAAAAAGTCGGCAAGACCGGCGGTCTGGCCTTGCTCTACTTTGAGATTGTCAGCACGATCGCGCTGATCGTCGGGCTCGTGGTGGTGAACCTGCTGCAACCCGGAGCTAACATGCACATCGATCCGGCTACGCTCGATACGCAGGCTATCGCGAACTATACCGCCTCCGGCAAAAGCATGAGTGCGGTCGACTTCCTGATGAACGTGATACCGACCACCGTCGTCGACGCATTCGCCAAAGGTGAAATCCTTCAGGTGCTGCTATTTGCGCTGCTGTTTGGCTTCGCACTGCATCATCTGGGCGGGCGCAGCACAAAGCTGTATGACATGATCGAGCAACTCTCATTGGTGCTATTCAGAATCATCGCGATCATCATGAAGGTTGCGCCGATCGGCGCGCTGGGCGCGATGGCTTTCACGATAGGCAAATACGGTGTCGGCTCCTTACTCTCGCTCGGCAAACTGATGGGCAGTTTTTATCTCACCTGCTTGCTGTTTATCGGTATCGTGCTCGGAGGGCTTGCGCGGCTGCACGGTTTCAGCCTGTGGAAATTCATTGCCTACATCCGTGAAGAACTGCTGATTGTGCTCGGCACCTCATCATCAGAATCAGCGCTACCGGGGATGATGCAAAAACTCGAACGACTCGGCGCAGAAAAATCCGTCGTTGGATTGGTGATACCGACCGGCTACTCATTCAACCTCGACGGCACGTCAATCTATCTGACGATGGCCGCCGTCTTCATTGCGCAGGCGACTGACACACCACTGTCTCTGACTCACCAGATCGCGCTGCTTCTGGTACTACTGCTGACCTCCAAAGGCGCTGCAGGCATCACCGGCAGCGGCTTCATCGTCCTGGCAGCGACGCTGGGCTCCGTCGACGCGATTCCCGTGGCTGGCCTCGCGCTGATTCTCGGCATCGATCGCTTCATGTCCGAGGCGCGCGCGTTGACCAATCTCGTTGGCAATGGCGTAGCAACGCTGGTGGTCGCGCGCTGGGTCGGTGGTCTGGACCGATCGACGCTCAGTGAACAGCTTGCCGCAGGTCCGCTTCAGGCGGCCAGCCCCTTGTCGTCGAACATGCCCTCGAACAGCGCCGAGCTCAGATAACGTTCGGCCAGATCGGGGAGGATCACCACAATCTTCTTGCCCGCATAACGCTCTTCTTGCGCCAGCCGTATCGCCACTGCTGCGGCTGCGCCGCATGAAATACCGACCAGGATTCCCTCTTCCGCAGCGAGACGACGTGCCATCGCAATGGCGTCTTCATTGCTGACCTGTTCGACGCGGTCGATCACGGACAGATCGAGATTGTCCGGAATGAAGCCGGCACCGATGCCCTGAATCTTGTGCGGGCCGGGCTTGATCTCTTGGTTGTTGAGTTTCTGTGTGATCACCGGGCTGGCAGTGGGCTCAACAGCGACCACCTCGACGGCTTTATGTTTCGTGTGCTTGAGATAACGCCCAACACCGGAAATCGTACCGCCGGTACCGACACCGGCAACGAACACGTCCACATCACCATTCGTGTCATCCCAGATCTCCGGGCCGGTGGTCGCTTCGTGAATCGCAGGATTGGCCGGATTGCTGAACTGCTGTAGCAGCACGTACTTGGGATCGGACTCCACGATCTCCTTCGCTTTGGCGATCGCACCGTTCATGCCCTTCGCACCCTCGGTCAGCACCAGCTTCGCACCCAGCGCAGTCAGCAGCTTGCGGCGCTCAATACTCATGGTTTCAGGCATCGTCAGTGTGAGCGGAATACCGCGCGCTGCGGCGACGAACGCGAGCGCAATGCCGGTATTGCCGCTGGTCGGCTCGACGAGCTCCTTGCCTGGGCCAAGCACGCCGCGCTTTTGCGCGTCATTGATCATCGCGCCACCGATGCGACACTTCACTGAATAGGCCGGATTACGGCCCTCAATCTTCGCCAGCACCGTCGCCTTTGCGCCGGCAGTCACGCGATTCAGTCTCACCAGCGGCGTGCGGCCGATGGTCTCGGAATTATCGTTATAAATTGGCATGTCTGTCCCCCAGGATGAATTCATCTGCATCGCGATTGTTCGCGTTGCATGGTTGAATTGGAAATAATTTTTTATAAGAAGCTTATGCGCCTCGCCCGATTCTAGCTGACCCGCGCAAAGCGCCATGTACAATCCGCTGCTTTCCCAAGCCGCTCTGACGCTGATCACACCATGGCCATCAAATCCGTTATCTACAAGGCGAATCTTCAGGTCGCTGATATGGACCGCCACTACTACGCCGATCATGCGCTGAACATCGCCTGCCACCCTTCAGAGACGCTGCAACGGATGATGGTGCGCGTACTGGTGTTCGCGTTAAACGCGCATGAAAGGCTCGAGTTCGGCAAAGGCATCTCGGATGCTGAAGAACCCGATCTCTGGCAGAAGGATCTCACCGGCGCGATCGAGCATTGGATCGAAGTCGGTCAGCCGGAAGAGCGTCGCATCTTAAAGGCCTGTGGCCGTTCGGCGCAGGTGCATGTCTATGCGTTTGGCAGTGCGGCCGAGATCTGGTGGAAGCAAACCGGCGCGAAGCTGGCACGCACCAAGAACCTGATCGTATGGCGCATCGCCAGCGATTGTGCCGAGCAGCTCGAGCGCTTGTGTGCGCGCACCATGCAGCTGCAGGTCACCCTACAAGATGGCGAGATATGGATGCGCGATGACGATCACGCCGTGCAGGTTTCGCTAGAAAAACTAGCCCCTTCCGCATAGCAAAAAAATGCCCCGGGCGGGGCACTTTGAATCGGCTATCGCAGCACTGTTCACTGCGCTACGCCGAACTTACCGCTAGCGACCGTCGCTAATTGCGGCTTCTCCTTGCGCGCCGCGCTGCCCATCATCAGATAGTCCTTCTCATTACTCTCGGCGACCAGCGACAGAAAGCGCATGCACGAAATGCGCAGGAAAGACGACAGGTTCTCTACCTTACCTTGACGCTCGACGATTTCATCGTAGAGCCGGCAGATCAGCTGGTTAGTCGTCAACTGATCCTTCGACGCGATGCGCGCGAGGATGTCCCAGCACAGGTTTTCCAGTCGGATGCTGGTCACCATGCCATGGATGCGAACTGAGCGGGTGCGCTGCTCGTAATGAATAGGATCGGCGCTTGTGTAGATATCGCACATGCTGGTTCTCCTTGCTCTCTGTCGAGAGATTCCTTCTAGATTATACGTTTACAAGGACAAGCCGCCCCCGAAGGGGCGGCTCACCTCATGGCCGCAAGCAGCCATACCCACCAGAGATCAGATATCGCCCTTACGCAGACCGTTGGCGATGAACTCGGCCTGACGAATCGCCAAGGCGACGATGGTCAGGGTCGGGTTCTCTGAAGCACCGGTAGTGAACTGCGAGCCGTCAGACACGAACAGGTTCTTCACGTCGTGCGTCTGGCCGTGCTTGTTCACCACACCATCGCGCGCCTTCGCACTCATACGGTTGGTGCCAAGGTTGTGCGTCGACGGATACGGCGGCGTGAAGATCACGCGCTTTGCACCTACCGACTCATACAGCTTTTTACCTTGCTGGAAGCCGTGGTTACGCATCGCGATATCGTTCGCATGGTCGCTAAAGTTCACGTTCGGGATAGGCAGGCCGAACTGATCCTTCTCGGTAGCATGCAGCGTCACGCGGTTGGACTCTTGTGGCATGTCTTCGCCGACCAGCCACATACCTGCCATGTTGTCGTACGCGTCCATCGCCGACGAGAACTCGCGACCCCAGCTGCCCGGATCAAGGAAGGCTGCGAGGAAAGGCACGCCCAGCGACAGCGTCTCCATCTCGTAACCGCCCACGAAACCGCGGCTCGGATCGTGGCGCGACTCGTCTTTGACGATACCGGCCATCGTAGTGCCACGGAACATGTGCACCGGCTTGTCGAAGATCGCGTAGACCGAGCCAGTCATGTGACGCATGTAGTTCTTACCGACTTGGCCCGACGAGTTCGCCAGACCATTCGGGAACATGCTCGACGCTGAGTTCAGCAGCAGACGCGGAGATTCGATCGAGTTACCGGCAACGCAGACCACTTTCGCCTTCTGGAAGTAGGTATTACCCTTCGCATCGCCGTACAGTACACCGGTGGCACGACCCTTGGCGTCATGCTCGATCTTCAGTACTTGCGCGCCGGTGCGCACTTCGAGGTGACCGGTTGCTTCGCCCTTGGGAATCTCGGTGTACAGCGTGGACCACTTCGCGCCGGATTTACAACCCTGGAAGCAGAAACCAATCTGCTGGCAGGAGCCACGACCATCACGCGGCTTCGAGTTGATCGACATATTCCCGGTGTGGAATTCCGTGTAGCCCATCTTCTTCGCACCGGCCGCCAACACCTTGTAGTTGTTGTTACCCGGAAGACGCGGGATACCGTTGGTGCCGGTGGTGCCCATCTTGGTCTCGGCCTTCGCGTAATAAGGCTCCATCTCTTCCAGCGTGACTGGCCAGTCGAGCAGGTTCGCTCCCTTTACATTGCCATAGGTAGTGCGCGCCTTAAACTCATGCTTCTGGAAGCGCAGCGATGCGCCGGCCCAGTGTACGGTCGAACCGCCCACGGCTTTCACGATCCAGGTAGGCAGGTTCGGGAAATCATTTGATACACGCCAGGTGCCCGACGTCGTACGCTTGTCCAGCC
Source organism: uncultured Bifidobacterium sp. (assembly GCA_964642635.1). Lineage (GTDB taxonomy): Bacteria > Pseudomonadota > Gammaproteobacteria > Burkholderiales > Burkholderiaceae_D > Pernthalerella. The sequence continues at coordinate 7,618 of CAZXRS010000003.1, forward strand.
AGGAAATCTTGCTGAACATCGGCCATTCATCATTTTCGAAATCCTGAATCTCGTGACGGCCACCCGCCTCCAGAATCACGACATCGATACCTTTTTGCGCCAGTTCATTGCCCAGCGTGCCGCCGCCGGCACCCGAACCCACGATTACTACGACCTCGTCATCGAGGCTAAATTTCTTGGCCATGTTTGTCTCCTGTATCTCTCTGTATTTTTATCGTTCGGTGCGAGGGGATCAGATGTTATTCATCCAGTCCTGGTCGTTGAAACCACGGTTGATGTAACCGCCGTGCTGCGCAGACGCACCCTGATATCCCAGCTTGGCCCAGACGGCCGGTTGGTTGTACAGGCTGACCACGAGGTCGCCACGCAATTTGCCGAAGAACGGGTCTTTCGCTTTGGCCATCGCCTGCAAGATTTGCACGCGATCAGACTCAGCAGCGACATCGGCATAGGCCTTACCGAATTTCGCCTTGGCCTCGGCATTGACTTTGGCCACGCCATCAAGCATGAGCTTTTTCAAGCCAGCATCGGCCTTGACTTGATCCGCATAGACGCCAACAGCATTGGCGTATAGCGCGTCCTCGAAACGGTCGTGGGGAAAAATATCTCGCGCGACTTTGACGATGGTCTTAAATGCGTCACCACCGAGAGCTTCTTCGGCCAGTGCGGCATTCGGCGCAAACATCATCGGCAGTCCGCCGGCAGCAGCAGCGGCTGTACCGGCTGTCGCGATCTTGAAGAATTTACGGCGCTTAGGTTCTGCGGGTGTATACATGCTGGTCTCCTTTATTGTCTGACCCTGTGCCGGGCCTCGATCGTTATGATGGAAAGTGAGTGGGGGCTGTATTATCGATAGTGACCTCCTCGCTGAAGCACTTCGATTTTGTAACCGTCAGGATCTTGTACAAAGAAGAAGCGCGCGAGTAGTTCGTCACCACGCTTAAACTCCTTGATCGGCAGCGGAGCGTAGCCCAGCTGTTCCAGCTTTTGCTGCATGGGCTCGAGTTGGTCGACAACGAAAGCGTAATGACCATACCCGTCACCATGCGTGTAAGGCTCGGTGCGGCCCTTGTTATGGGTTAGCTCGATCTCGAAATCGTTTTCGGGATTGCGCAGATAAATCAATGAGAAATCGTCGAAGTCGAGACGATGACTGATCGAAAAGCCAAAGCCCTCCGAATAAAAGTGAATGGAGCGTTCAGGATCGAACACTCGGATCATGGTGTGAATAATCTTCGGCATTCGGTGCGACCGTGGATAACAAGGTGAACTGATTATTCAATACGCGCAATAGGGCGTGGTAGTAGCGTGATACTACGCGCTAAGCGTCAGCCAGATAAAGGAGATCGTCTGGTGCGCTGCGTAAATGGCGCATCGCCTGACAGTGAGCCCACTTCACTGGGAAGTGCGGTGGCAGACTCTGGTTTTTTTGATGCGTCGCGGGAGGCACTGACTTGCAAACAATTCCGGATTAAGCGCGTGATGCGGGAAAAATTTTCACGTGGGCGGGAGCAGGCCTTCCTCTTTCGACAAGAGACAACGGCTGATGCGCTCTGGCGAACGGCTATAATCATTGCCGAATAAGAAAATCATTCCTGCCTAGTCCGGCGATTTACCGATACCCAATGACCGAAGCCCAGACCATCAACCAGTTGATCTTCCTGATTTTCGGTCTGATCGTTACCAGCCTTTTCGTGGGCACCTTCCGGGTAGGCATCGATGCCAACGGTCGGGCGACTCGCGGCTACTGGCTACTGTCACTGGGCACGCGGGCCGGCGCCTTTTTCTGCTGGGCGTTCATTCCTCTTCTCGGCCCGATCGGGACGGTGACAGCAAACGGACTGTTCATTTTCTCCGCTGGGTGCCTGGCGATGATGTTTCGCTCCTGGAGAACGCCAGTGAGCTCGAGTCCAATGTTGTTGCTGGGCGCATTTTGTGTAGCGATCGGCATCACTATGGAATTGTTGCGGCAATCCGGCACTCACTTCTCATACAGGATGATGACGGTCGGCGGCGCAAGTCTGGCGATGTCGGCATGGGAGCTGTCGGAGCTTCTGAGAAAAATACGCAGCGAGTCGGAACCCTCGCTGAAGCTCATCACCGGCGTCGTGGTGCTACAGATGCTGCTGTCTGGCGCATCGATAATGAGCAGCATCCTTCAGGTCAAACAAAACATTGTTTTCGTGACGGACAATGCGCCCACATCGATGGGCCTGATCTGGCTGACGATGGCCATTCATCTGGTGATCTATCTGTTCATCGCAGGTTATCTGTTCAGACGCGCACTCACACGTGAATTAGCGGCGATTAAGGAACGCAATGACGTCACGCTCTTGCTCGAAGAAAGAGAACGCCTGCTGGCATCACTGATCGCCTCAAACCGGGTGGCCTCCACGGGCGCATTATCTGCCTCCGTAGCGCATGAAATGAGTCAACCGCTGACGGCGGCGATGATGAAACTTGGATTACTGCGTCGGGCCATCGAAACGCCAGGAAGCGACCACAAACAACCACTTACGCTGCTTAGCGAAGCCGTCGAGAATATCGGCCGCTCGAAAGACGTGCTTGACCACCTTCGCTCACTGTTCCGCGGAACGCCGCCCAAGCTCAGGGAACGCAGCCTGCATGAGCTAGTGATGCAGACCATCGCTCTGATGCAAAGCCGTCTTGACTCTGCTGAGATTGAGTTGAGCTATACACCCAATACCAACGCCAACGCACCCATCGTGGAGAGAGAAATTCAGCAGGTGCTCATCAACCTGATCAACAACGCGATCGATTCACTCACTAGTACCGACAGATACGGCAAGAAGATCGCTATCGAGATCGAAGACCAGCCCGATTCAGTCAAGCTTGTGATATCGGATAACGGTCCCGGTGTTCAACCTGAATTGTTCGATACGCTGTTCGAGCTAGCGCGTAGTGATAAATCGGACGGCATGGGCATAGGCTTGTGGATCTCTCGATTCATGGTCGAGGACCATCATCGTGGGAAGATTTATATCGACGGATCCCATGCGCCCGGCGCGCGATTTGTGATTGAACTACCGAAGGCGACACAGGTAATGCAGGCGGGCTGAATTCCTTGCACGTGTTGCACCTATACGGCCGCGAGAAATCTCAACAGCGTAGTAGGGATGCACCTTTCTACCATGGGGTGTATACGGCAGACCATGACGATCTTTGATTCGCTCGAAAACTTTCCACGCCAATAGCAATCTACCTATGTTGGCAGAACCCGCTGACCTCTACCTGTAGCTCGGATGCGTCTCTTCACCCAACCACCACAACAGCGCACCTGAAGCAAACATTGCTATGGCTACAAACCAGAATGCAGCTTGCATTTGTCCACTGACATAGGCGGCGAGTCCCAAGCCCAATGCACCTATGCCGTAGCCCAGATCCCGCCAGAATCGATAGATCCCGATTGCCGAGCCGCGCCATGCAGGGTGCGCGAGATCTGCGACTGCGGCAGATAGATTTGGATAGAGCATGGCCATGCCAAATCCAGACACGGCCGATGATACTGCCCACCAAATCTCGCTGCCTCCCAACATCATCGCTGCCACGCCTGCACCGCAAATCCACATACCTAATACGTTCAGGATATGACGGCCGATCTGATCCGACAGGCTTCCCGTGAACAGCTGCGACACGCCCCATGTGAAACCGTAGCAACTGATGATCCAACCCACGTTCGGCAGATTTACGCCTTGTTGATAAAGGAAGATCGGGAAAAAAATCCAGACCAGCGCATCAACAAATTTTTCGACGAGTCCCGCTTGGCACAGCGCCATGAGTCGTTTGTCGCGCCAGCTCATCAGGGCGAAAACTTCGCTAGTCGTCGGTGTAGATGAGATACCTGACGGGTAGTGAGGTAGGAGCGTTTGGTTATTGCTCGGTGCGTGCTTCGCGGCTTCGGCCAGCGCCCAGGGCAAAGTATCCCGTACCCATCGGTGAGTCAGTATAAGGGCGAGCACGATGACGCTCAGTCCAAACATCAGCAAACCCTGGCGAGCACCCAAGTGTAATGACATGTACGCGGTTATGATTCCGGCAATCGCTACGCCTACATAGCCTGAAAACTCATTCAAACCTAGGATCAGGCCACGCTCCTCCAGAAGCGTGATGTCGAGCTTGGCGGTCTGTGTCATCGACCAAGTCAGACCTTGATTAATCCCAAGCAAGACCATGGCTGCGACCATCCAATTCCAGTTCGGGGCATGCCAGATCATGAGGGGAATTGGCAGGGCGACTAGCCATCCGAATAGCAGCACTTTTTTACGTCCTATCCGTTCGGAGAGACGTCCAGCCACAAAATTCATGACGCCTTTGACCAAACCGAAGGCCACTACGAATGCGCTCAACAAAACAAAGGAATTTTTTGGAACACCGAATTCAGACTCGGCCAATGCTGGAATAACCGTACGGGTCATCCCGAGGGTCAGCCCCACCAATAGCACCTGAATAAGCTGGTGCAAGAACTGGCTCCGGTGATGACGAATACCGTAACGCAGGCTCCCTTCAGCATCGATGGCCTCGCTTTCCCTAGCAGTATTCATCCCGAACACATGGTGCTCACTGAATCACCTTTGCTTATCGTTTTTCGGAACCTCCGGTATTTACAGCGCGTTTAAGGGAATTTTTGCGTAAGCGATACCGTTATCCTCCTTGGGCGGCAATTCGCCCGCGCGAATATTGATTTGTACCGCTGGCAGGATAAGCACCGGCATTTCCAAGGTAGCGTCGCGCTTGGTACGCATGTCCACAAACTGCGCTTCGGTGATGCCATCATGCACATGAATGTTTTTTGCTCGCTGCTCAGCCACGGTGGTCTCAAAAACCACGGGTCGATTGTTAGGTGGGTAGTCATGACACATGAACAAACGAGTCTCGGGCGGCAGACTCAAAATCTTTCGCGTAGATGCATACAAGGTCTTCGCGTCGCCACCAGGAAAGTCGCAGCGAGCGGTACCGACATCGGGCATGAACAGGGTGTCACCCACGAATACCGCATCACCAAATTGGTAGGCCACGCACGCAGGGGTATGGCCAGGAACATACAGGATGTGCCCCGTCAGTCCACCTACCTGAATGGTGTCACCGTCTTTGAACAAATGGTCGAACTGTGAGCCATCTTGCTTGAAGCTGGGCTCCATGTTGAAGATGCCCTTAAACACACCTTGCACCGTGGTGATGTGGTCACCAATGGCGGTCTTGCCCCCCAACTGCTGCTTCAGATAGGGCGCGGCGGACAAATGGTCGGCGTGGGCATGAGTTTCCAGAATCCACTCGAGCTTCAGGTCATTGGCCTTTATAAATTCAATAACTTTGTCGGCTGAAGCATGGCTGGTACGGCCGGACTTTGGATCGTAGTCCAACACCGAGTCGATGATTGCGCAGGCCGAGCCCGGTTTTTCAAAGACCACATAGGTAACGGTCCAGGTGGCAGGGTCAAAGATTCCGTGAACCAGGGGCTTTGCTTGGGAAACGCTCATCGAAGGCTCCTCTTAATTAAGACGATTACATTATATTGACAAACATTTTATAAGTCAATATAATGTTTCTGTCGTCTTCTCATCCCCCATTCAGCGCTTATGGACACCCCTACCCTAGACCTCGACAAAATGAAAACATCGGCGAGCCAAGCCTGCCGCCTGATGAAAGTGCTCTCCAACCCTGACCGTCTGATGCTGCTGTGCCAGCTAGCTCAAGGTGAGAAGCGGGTTGGCGAACTGGAAGAAATGTTAGGCATCAGCCAACCCACGCTGTCTCAACAGCTCACCGTCTTGCGCGAGGAAGGCTTAGTGACTACGCGTCGCGACGGCAAGAACATCTACTACCAAATCGTCAGTCAACCAACGCTGGCGATCATGAACGTTTTATATGATCAATTTTGCGAACCACAAGCAGGAGAGGAAGCATGAACCTAGATTGGGCACATTTCACGCCGTGGGCTTCGCTCGCTGGCGGCATCCTATTGGGCGTAGCCTCGGCCATCTTCATCTTGGTCAATGGTCGCATTTTGGGTATCAGCGGTATCCTGGGTGGTTTACTTCCTCCCAAAGTGGGCGACACCACTTGGCGCATTGCGTTCCTGCTAGGGATGCTCGCAGCACCCCTATTGTTTCATGCCTTGGTACCTGCCGAGACCATCACCGCGCCACGTATTGACGCTGCAGAAATGACAGTGATTGTCGCTGGCTTGCTAGTCGGTATTGGTACGCGCTATGCCTCGGGGTGCACGAGCGGCCACGGCGTGTGCGGCCTGTCGCGTCTGTCAGCACGATCCTTAGTGGCCACCGCCTCATTCATGGGCGCGGGCTTTGCCACTGTCTATGTCATGCGGCACCTTGTTTAAGGACATCATCATGATTCACAAGAACCACTTATACCGCTTTGTCGAGTTCGCTGTCGGGCTGTTGTTCGGACTCGGTCTCATGTTCTCAGGCATGACCGATCCCGGCAAGGTCATCGGCTTCCTCGATCTGTTTGGGTCCTGGGATCCCTCACTGGCTTTGGTCATGGGCGGCGCCATCATGGTCGGATTCTTCGCCTTCGCCGTCGCCAAAAAACGGACAACAACATTTCTAGGAGGCGTTTTGCGCTTTCCTACAAACACCGATATTGATAAAAAATTGATCGTTGGTAGCCTGATATTTGGTGCAGGTTGGGGCATGGCTGGGTTTTGTCCCGGGCCTGCACTGGTCTCCATGGCTGATGGTCAACCCAAGGCAGTTATTTTCGTTGTAGCGATGTTGGTTGGCATGATTGGCTTTGAGTTGATGGACCGATTTGTTCATGCGCCTCGCAAAGCCAAGCTCGACGCCGCTTGAACTTCACAATTGGAGACACCATGGACATCAAAACACTTACGCCAAATCTTTCGATCAGCCCGCAAATTCTAGTTTCTGATATGCGAGCTGTAGCTGAAGCTGGCTACAAAGCCATCATTTGCAACCGCCCCGATGGCGAAGGCCCGGACCAGCCCAGCTTCAAGGAGATTGAAGCGGCTGCGCAGGAATGCGGATTACAAGCGCAGTACCTGCCTGTCGAATCGGGCAAGGTTCGCGATGAAGACGGCAAAACGTTTGGTCAGTTGCTCAATACCCTCCCGGGCCCTGTCGTAGCTTACTGCCGTACAGGCATGCGCTCGACCACCCTATGGGCTTTATCGCAAGCGGGCGTGACGCCGTTGCCGCAAATTTTAGAAGCCTCACAAAAAGTGGGCTTTGACATGAAGCCGTTGGTACAGCGCATCGCAAACGGCGGTAAAACTCCTACTGACCAAGCAGATGCTAGCCACGATGTCGTCATCGTCGGTGGAGGCGCCGCGGGCATCGCAGTCGCGTCCAGCTTATTGGCCCGCAGCCCCTTGCTCGACATCGCCATCATCGATCCGGCTGATGCGCACTTCTACCAACCTGGCTGGACCATGGTGGGTGGGGGAATATTCAAGCCCGGCGATACCGCACGTACGATGGCCTCGGTCATACCCACTGATGTCAGCTGGATCAAGGCAGCGGTGGCGGCCTTCGAGCCGGATCAGAATCAGATCATTTTGGAAGGTTGCCGCGTTGTGAAATACAAGCAACTGGTGGTTTGCCCCGGCTTGAAGCTGGACTGGCAAGGCATTGAAGGCTTGAACGAAACCCTTGGACGCAATGGCGTCACTTCTAATTACCGTTTCGACTTAGCGCCCTACACCTGGGAGCTGGTGCAAACACTCAAAAGTGGCAAAGCACTGTTCACACAGCCACCGATGCCCATCAAGTGCGCAGGTGCGCCGCAAAAAGCCATGTACCTGTCAGCGGACCACTGGACGCGCGAAGGCGTGCTGAACAACATGGACATCCAGTTTTGCAATGCAGGTGGCGTCTTGTTTGGTGTCGCCGACTATGTACCCGCATTGATGGAATACGTGAAGAAATACCATATAGGTCTGAACTTTAGCGAAAACCTGGTAGCTGTCGACGGACCCGGGCATAAGGCCACGTTCATGAAAACTCTGGCCGATGGCAGCAAAGAAAAAGTCGTTCGTGAGTTCGACATGATCCATGTGGTACCACCTCAGAAAGCTCCCGACTTTGTGCGCGTCAGCCCACTGGCTGACGCGGCCGGCTGGGTGGATGTCGACCCCTCAAGCCTGCGTCATAAAGCCTATTCCAATGTATTCGGTCTAGGCGATGTCACCAACACGACGAATGCCAAAACTGCTGCAGCAGCTCGCAAACAAGCACCGGTGGTGGCCTATAACCTCTTGGCAGCCATGGGTGAGCTCAAGGGTCAGGCCAGCTACGATGGCTATGGATCTTGCCCACTTACCGTAGAGCGCGGCAAGATCGTTTTAGCTGAATTCACCTACGGCGGTAAATTAGCACCCACCTTTCCGAAATGGTTGGTTGACGGCACCAAGCCATCAGCGCTGGCCTGGTATCTCAAAGAACGCGTGCTACCCCCCATTTACTGGGAAGCCATGCTCAAAGGCCGCGAGTGGTTGGCACAACCCGAATTGGTGGGCTAATGACTGCATTAACCCGCTGGCTGCCCTCCGTCCCCTTACTTGAATGGGGTCGTCAATACAACCGGGAAACCTTCATCAATGATCTCGTGGCGGCACTCATCGTCACCATCATGCTCATACCGCAAAGCCTTGCCTACGCGTTGTTGGCCGGCTTGCCACCGGAGGTAGGTTTGTACGCCAGCGTGGCACCGCTGTTGTTATATGCGGTGCTGGGCAGCAGCCGGGTATTGGCCGTTGGTCCGGTGGCGGTCGTTTCACTGATGACTGCTGCTGCAGTGGCTGAACACGCTGCTGCAGGCACGCATGCTTATTGGGAAGTCGCCATGACTTTGGCGTTTTTATCGGGCGGCATTTTGATGCTCATGGGATTGCTGCGTCTGGGATTCCTCGCCAATTTTTTGAGCCATCCGGTCATCTCGGGTTTTATTTCTGCCTCTGGTTTGCTCATTGCGCTGAGCCAGATGAAAACCATCATGGGTGTAAAAGCAGAAGGACATCATTTTGTCGATCTGCTGTGGTCGCTGGCTCACCAAGCATCGAACCTACACCTGCTGACACTGATGGTGGGCATCGCTGCCACTGCCTTTTTGTTTTGGGTACGCAGAGGATTCAAACCACTATTGCAGCGATTCGGCTTATCGCCCAAGGTCGCAGACATCATTGCCAAAGCCGGCCCTGTGGCCGCTATCGCCCTCACCACGCTGTTAGCTTGGGCATTGGACTGGCAAAACCAAGGCGTTAAGTTGGTGGGTGCCGTGCCACAAGGCTTACCTCCGATCACCCTACCTTTGTGGGACTGGGCGCTATGGAACGAGTTGCTGGTACCTGCGCTGCTGATCAGTGTGGTGGGCTTTGTGGAGTCGGTGTCGGTCGGTCAAACTCTGGCCGCGAAACGTCGCCAGCGAATCGAACCCGACCAAGAACTGTTTGCCTTAGGTGCCAGCAATCTGTCAGCGGCCTTCACAGGCGGCTTTCCAGTCACTGGTGGTTTCGCACGCTCGGTCGTTAACTTCGACGCAGGTGCTGTCACCCCGGCGGCAGGTGTCTACACAGCAGTAGGCATCACCCTGGCCTCGCTGTTGTTAACACCCGCGCTGTTTTATCTGCCGCAAGTCACCTTAGCGGCCACCATCGTTGTGGCAGTCCTCTCTCTGGTGGATTTCAGCGTATTGAAATCTACCTGGCGTTTCTCCAAACTCGACTTCATTGCGGTTGCCACGACCTTGATTACCACCTTGCTGGCGGGCGTTGAAAGTGGCTTGGTGACGGGCGTCATCGTGTCACTGGCGATGTTTTTGTTTAGAGCCAGCCGCCCACACATTGCGACAGTAGGATTGATTCCCGGCACAGAGCATTTTCGAAACATACAGCGCCACGATGTCTTAGTCAGTCCGAGACTGGTTTGCCTACGCGTGGATGCCAGTATGTTTTTTGCCAACGCGCGCACCATTGAAGACCGAATCAATGCCGAAGTAGCTACGCGCCCTGCCCTAGAACATGTGCTACTGCAGTGCTCCGCAATGAACGATATCGATGCCAGCGCTCTGGAGAGTTTGGAAGCCATTGCCAGCCGCTTGAAGGACTCAGGCATTGCTTTGCATTTCTCCGAAATCAAAGGTCCGGTGATGGATAAGCTAAATACCACGCACTTTTTCGAACATTTGAATGGGCAGGTATTTTTAACGAATTACCAGGCCATTCAGGCATTGACGCCCGAGATCATCCACTAAGTTCAACATGACCGACAAAACAATCACCGTGCAGTTGCAACAGCAAGCCGACTATCGATTCAACATTGTTTTCGACAACACTATACCTATCCTTACCAGCGACGAACCCGCGCCACTTGGAACAGGTCTTGGCCCCTCACCAGTACAAATGCTATGTGCGGCAGTCGGTAATTGCCTAAGTGATTCTTTGGTATTCGCGTTTCGCAAGTTCAAACAAAGCGCAGAGCCTATTCAGTGCGAAGTTCAGGCCTCGGTCGGGCGTAATGAAGCTGGCCGCGTACGTGTATTAAAAATTAGCGCTGAGATGAAACTGGGCGTCGCCGCAAATGAACTGGAGCACGCTGATCGGGTGCTGAACCAATTTGAAGAGTTTTGTACTGTGACCCAAAGCGTAGGACAAGGCATCGCTATCCACACTCGGGTGTTGGATGTGAACGGCGTGAGTTTGAAAAACTAGGACAGCGACTTATTCATCCATCGAATGATTGGTCGCCCTAAGTGCCGACACCTAGGCCGATGACCAATTTCCCCTAATCGTGGAAGTGATCAAATAAAATTCCACGTAACCATTGATTCCCTGCCTCTTTATGGAAGCGTGAATGCCAGAATAGATTGATTCCGATCTCAGGAAGCTTCATTGGGAGCTCGACATACCGAAGATGAAACGGCTCAAGACAATGTCTAGCGAATCGTTCTGGAACGGTTGCCACCATATCGGTCGTCGCCAGAATATGGCCCACCGCTACAAAATGCGGGACCTTGAGTGCCGCCTTGCGCTTTATGCCAAGGCGCTCAATCGTTGCATCTACCGACGCATGTCCGGTTCCCGCGGATGACACGACAACATGTTCCGCTGCTTCGAATTCATCTTTGGTCAGCGCCGAGTCTTTGTCCAGCAAATGCCCCTGTCTGAATAGGCAGACATGTTCCTGTACGAACAGGCGTCGCTGAAAAAAACCTGCCTTTAAATGAGGCAGCCAGCCAATCGCAATGTCGATGCGACCGGCTTCCATGTCCTCTGCCAGGTTCGCACCGGTGGTCCTGATGGTGGAGATTGAAATGCCGGGCGCAATTTCCGACAAAAGCTCCATCAGCTTAGGCAGAAAATAAATCTCCCCAATATCGTTCATGCCGACGATGAATTTGCGCTGGCTACTCGCAGGGTCGAAGCGCGTGCGCTGATTCAGTGTCTCGTGAATCGACGATAGCGCGTAGCCGATCGGCTCGGCCAGTTGCATGGCATAAGCGGTCGGCTCCATGCCGGTCGATGTTCTCAAAAAGAGATCGTCGTTCAGCTGCTGCCGCAGCCTATTCAAGGCATTACTGATGGTGGGTTGGGTCAGGCCCAGATTGGCTGCAACGGCCGAAACCCGTCGCTCCTGCAAGAGTTGCTGGAAAATTACCAATAAATTAAGGTCGATATCCTTCAGGTCCATGGGAGCAATATTCACAAAATCAATTTCGTCAATTCAGGTAATTCTATATCTAAATTAAGGGTGCATTCCTATACTCGGCTCCACATTAAAAAAAACACGTGGAGACCATGGAACTTGTCGTCCATCCGCTAGATCGCGTATTACACGTCAACGCCGGCGTTAACCTGCTCGACGCTCTGCGCGCAAATGAGGTGCCGATCTCTTACAGCTGCATGGCTGGGCGTTGCGGCACCTGCCGCTGCAAAGTCGTCAGCGGCAGCGTGATCGATACCGGACGCGAGTCCAAGATCACCAATCCGTCTGAAGGCGACTACGTACTTGCCTGCACCAGCGTGATGACCGAGAGCTGCGCGATCGAGATTCCGGAGCCCGACGAGATCGTCACGCATCCTGCCCGCATCATCAAGGCGACAGTCTCATCCATTGAAGATGCGACGCACGACATCAAGATCATTCGTCTGCGTCCGGCAAAGCCGCTGTCGTATTCACCGGGCCAGTACGCAACTCTGCAGTTAACACCAGAGCATATCCGCCCTTATTCGATGGCGAGCCTCAGCACAGATGAAGAGCTCGAATTTCATGTTCGACTGGTGCCGGAGGGTCGGGTCACTCATTACGTATTCAATCAACTGAAGGTCGGCGACGCGATTCGCGTCAGTGGACCGATGGGCACGGCCTATCTGCGAACACGCCATGAAGGTCCGATGCTGTGCGTTGCCGGTGGCACAGGACTGGCACCGATCCTTTCAATTATTCGCGGAGCCATCGCCGCCGGCATGAGCAATGACATTCATGTGTATTTCGGTGTGCGCTCGCCTCAGGATATCTATGGACTGGATCAACTCAAGGCACTGCTAAAGCTTCATCCATCGATGAGCATCCAGGTCGTCGTAACAACAGATGACGACAGTGGATCAGACATCCGTACCGGGCTGATCACAAATGCCATCGCTGAGGACATACCTGAATTTTACGGATGGCGTGCGTATGTGTGCGGCGCGCCTCCGATGGTGGAAGCAACTGCAGCGCTGCTCAAGCAGCGGGGCATCAATGAACAACAAGTTTATGCCGACGCGTTTTACGCCAGCGGCACCTGATCTGGAGACGACATGCACGACACTGCCACACTGCTGCAGACCAACGCCAATCCGAAGCAAGCGTATTACGACCGCATCGCCAAAGATCACATGACGCCGCTGTGGGAAGTGCTGGGGGCACTGGTTCCCAAATATCCGAATAGCCCGGCACGACCGACGCTATGGCGTTACGCGAGCCTGCGCGACAAGGTCATGGAAGCAGGCCGCCTCATCACGGCTGAACAAGCCGAGCGCCGCGTGCTGATCCTCGAAAATCCCGGCCTGCCGGGACAGTCGGCTATTACGCAGTCGTTGTATGCAGGTCTCCAACTGATTCTGCCGGGAGAGGTCGCACCGGCGCACCGTCATTCCCAGTCCGCGCTGCGGCTGGTGATGGACGGCGAAGGTGCGTATACAGCAGTCGATGGCGAACGCACGACCATGCGTCGCGGTGATTTCATCATCACGCCGTCGTGGACGTTCCATGATCACGGCAACCTCGGCGACCAACCGGTCGTCTGGCTCGATGGCCTCGATATTCCGACGGTTCGCTTCTATGACGCCGGATTCGCAGAACATGGCAAGAGCGCATCGCAAGACACCGTGCGCACGGAAGGTGATGCCCTTGCACGATACGGCAACAACATGGTGCCGGTGGATTTCTATCAGGAGCCGCACGAACCCACGCGTGTTTTTGTGTATCCCTTTGTTCGCACGATGGAGTCGCTGGACAAGATTTCTTCGGGTACGCCGGATCCTCATCTTGGCCACAAACTGCGTTTCATCAACCCGGCAACCGGTGCATCGCCAATGCCGACCATCGGCGCCTTTGCGCAACGTATCCCTGCTGGCTTCGAAACTCGTCCTTACCGCTGCACAGACGGCACCGTCTATGTATGCCTCGAGGGCGAAGCAACCGTGTCGGTGGGAGACATCGAATGGCAGCTGCAGCGCGATGACATTTTCGTGGTTCCGTCCTGGAAGGAAATGAAGTTCCACGCCAAACGCGATACCACGCTGTTTAGCTACTCCGATCGCCCGGCCCTGCAATCGCTCGGCCTGTGGCGCGAAGCCCGTCTCTGATATCCAACCTACAGGAATAACAATGAAATACGCCGTCCCCGTACCGCCGACTTACTCACTGGCTATCGCCGGCAGCGACGAAGCCTTTCCGGTCAACCGCATTTTTTGCGTAGGCCGTAACTACGCTGCACATGCGCGCGAAATGGGCAAGGATCCGGACCGCGATCCGCCGTTCTTCTTCATGAAACCGGCATGCGCAGCGATCCAGGCTGGTAAAAAGGAAATCGAGATTCCTTACCCACCGATGACGGCGAACTTCCATCACGAAATCGAACTGGTCGTCACCATCGGCAAAGGGGGCAAGGACATCCCTGAAGAACAAGCACTTGCGCATGTGCATGGCTACGCGGTTGGCCTCGACATGACTCGACGCGACCTGCAGCTTGACGCGCGAGACAAGGGCCGTCCTTGGGAATTCGGCAAGTCCTTCGCGAAATCGGCACCGATCGGTCTGATCTTTCCGGCAGCCGCTATCGGACATCCTTCGTCGGCTGTCATCTCCCTGACTGTCAATGACCAGCATCGTCAGGCTTCGAACATCGACAAGCTCATCTGGTCCGTCGCTGAATCGATTTCCTACCTGTCGCGCTATGAAACCCTGGAACCGGGCGACGTGATCATGACCGGCACACCGGAAGGCGTGAACGCTGTCGTTCCCGGTGATGTGATGCGCGGACATATCGATGGACTGGGCGACATCGTGGTGCGCGTCGCCAAATAAGCCGAGACGAGGAGAACAACATGGGTGACACGCCTGAAGTATTCAAGCAAGAACAGGTCTGGGAATCCGAAGGATCGAGCCGCGTTCCGTTCTGGGCCTATACCGACGAAGCCGTCTATAAAAAAGAGCTGGACCGCCTTTTCTACAAGGGTCACTGGTGCTACGTCGGCCTCGAAGCCGAGATTCCGAATGCATGCGACTTCAAGCGTACTGTCATCGGCGAGCGTTCAGTCGTGATGACGCGGGATGCGGACGGATCCATCCATGTGGTCGAGAACGTCTGTGCGCACCGTGGCATGCAGTTCTGCCGTGAACGTCACGGCAACAAGAAGGAACTGGTATGCCCGTACCACCAGTGGAATTACTCGCTCAAGGGTGACCTGCAGGGCGTCCCCTTCCGCCGCGGCGTAAAACAGGACGGCAAGATCAATGGCGGCATGCCGAAAGAATTCAAGATCGAAGAGCATGGCCTGACCAAGCTGAAGGTCGCCACACGCGGCGGAGTGGTTTTCGCGTCCTTCGATCATGACGTCGAGCCTTTCGAAGAGTATCTCGGGCCGACCATCCTGTCCTACTTCGACCGCCTGTTCAATGGCCGCAAGCTGACCATTCTTGGATACAACCGCCAGCGCATTCCAGGCAACTGGAAGCTGATGCAGGAGAACATCAAGGACCCCTATCACCCAGGCCTCCTGCATACCTGGTTCGTCACTTATGGTCTTTGGCGCGCGGACAATAAGTCCGAGCTGAAGATGGACGACCAATTCCGTCACGCCGCCATGATTTCTACCCGCGGAACAGGTGGCAAAAAAGAGGAAGTCACTCAGGGCGTGACTAGCTTCAAGGAAAACATGGAGGTCCAGGACAAGCGACTGATCGACATTGTTCCCGAATCCTGGTGGAACGGACCAACGGCCGTGATGATGACGATCTTCCCGAGCGTGATCATCCAGCAGCAGGTCAACAGCGTCTCGACTCGCCATATTCAACCCAACGGCCACGACTCCTTCGATTTCGTCTGGACCCACTTTGGCTTTGAGGACGACACGCCTGAGATGACGCAGCGCCGCCTGATTCAGGCCAATCTGTTTGGTCCTGCTGGATTCGTGTCGGCCGACGATGGCGAAGTCATCGAGCTGTCGCAATTCGGTTTCGAACAGAAGCCTGCTCACCGAACCGTCGCGGAACTCGGCGGCTATGACTGCGAAGAGACCGATCACATGGTCACTGAGACTTTGATACGCGGCATGTACAACTACTGGCGCAAAGTAATGGAGATTTGATCGCCATGACAACCACTACCAATAACCAAACCATCCTAGAGCTTGTCCGCTTGTACAGCGATTATGCGGCCGCTATCGACAGCGCTGACTGGGACAAGTGGGTGGAATTCTTCTCGGAAGACTGCGAGTACAAAATCCAGCCGCGTGAGAACTTCGAGCGCGGATTTCCGCTGTCGACACTCGCGCTGCTCAGTAAGCGAATGCTGAAAGACCGCGTCTACGGCATACGAGAAACCCTGTTCCATGATCCGTATTACCAGCGTCATGTGGTTAGCTTGCCGATCATCCGCGAAGAAAAAGAAGGAACGATCGTTGCAGAAGCCAACTACGCAGTGTTCCGAACCAAGCTCTCCGGCGACTCGACAGTATTCAACGTCGGCCGCTACCTCGATCGAATCACGCGCGAACACGACGGGCTCAAGTTCGAGTCCCGCCTCTGCATTTACGACACCGAGATGATTCCCAACTCGATCATCTATCCGATCTGAGGAACAACGACATGAGCAATAACTGGATCGACTTAGCCGCTACCGAAGATGTGCCGACAGACGATGTGATCGGCATCGACGTCTCCGGAAAAAGCATCGCCTTATACCAGGTTGAAGGCGAAATTTATGCCACAGACAACATCTGTACGCACGGCAATGCGAGGCTGTGCGACGGATTCCTGGAGGGTCACGAGATCGAATGCCCACTGCATCAAGGCAAGTTTGATGTTCGTAATGGCAAAGCCATGTGTGCGCCACTGACAGAAGACATCAAGACTTATCCGGTCAGGATCGAAGGTAATCGTGTTTTCGTCGCGATCTGAGATCGACAAGCGACTGTCAGGAGACAGCATGACACCTTCCAATCAATTGGTTCTACATAACTACTTCCGTAGCTCGGCAGCCTATCGGGTTCGTATTGCAATGAACCTGAAGGGACTCGACTATAGCTATATCCCGGTTCACCTGACGCGCGACGGTGGCATGCAATTCAAGGAGGCGTACAAGTCCATGAATCCGCAGCAGCTGGTTCCGCTGCTGGACGACGGCGGATTTCAATTGAGCCAGTCACTGGCCATCATTGAATACCTTGATGAGAAATTCCCCGCGAGCGCGTTGATCCCCTCTTCCCTTGAGGGCCGGGCCCGGGTGCGGCAGATCGCGCTGGCGATTTCTTGCGACATCCACCCTCTGCAAAATCTCCGGGTATTGAAATACCTGACTGGCGAGCTCGGCTTGTCCGAGGAGTCCAAGCTCGGCTGGATTCGCCATTGGCTGTCGATCGGACTGGACGCGCTCGAAACCGATCTGGCCCGCTCAGCCTCGCGCGGCAAATTCTGCTTCGGCGACAACCCCACGATGGCCGACTGCGCGTTGGTGCCACAAATGTTCAGCGCCGCCCGTTTCGGCGTCGATACCTCTTCCTACCCGACGCTCAACGCAATTTATGACGCCTGTGAGCAGGTCCCGGCCATTGCTGCCGCGAGTCCATCACGCCAAATAGACGCTGAATGATCTCCCCACATCATAGAAAGGAGCGCTGACACAAAAGACCATCCCTGGAAGCTAAATTATTTCAAATAAAGAATCGAGGAGCATTTCATGAAGAAGAATTTACTGAGCCTGGCGTTGGTCAGTTCTATGGCCGCCGCCATCGCATCACCTGCCATCGCTGCAGGCCCAACAGTCGCTGACCTAGTCAATGACGCAAAAACAGCTGGTGATGTCACCACCTATGGCATGGGTTATGGTCAGCAGCGTTTTTCTAAGCTGACCCAAATCAACCGCAGTAACGTCAACAAGATGGTTCCCGTCTGGTCCCTCAGCCTGGAATCGAACCAGCCGCAATCGCAGCAGCCGCTGTTGATCGATGGCGTGCTTTATCTGCCGACCGTCAATGCAACGCTCGCCGTTGACGCGCTGACCGGCAAACAACTCTGGAAAACCCCGCTGGAACTGCCGGACGATGTTTACAGTGTCGTCTGCTGCGGCAACCACAACCGTGGCGTTGCAGCATTTGAAGGCGTCATCTACCGTACCGTCGTTGATGCGACGATCGTTGCGCTGGATATGAAGACGGGCAAGCAGCTTTGGAAAACTACTGTCGAAGACTACAAACAGGGTTATTCGATCACGGTGGCTCCGGTAGTTACCAATGGTGTTCTGATGACAGGCATCTCGGGCGGTGAATTCGGCTTTCGTGGCTTCATCGACGGCTATGACTTTAAGACCGCAAAGCGACTCTGGCGCAAATACACGATTCCGGCGCCCGGTGAAGTGGGCGGCGATACCTGGCCGGGCGACAGCTACAAGCATGGTGGTGGCTCGACCTGGCTGACCGGCTCCTACGATCCCGAGCTTGATCTCGCTTACTGGGGCGTGGGTAACGGCGGTCCGTGGAATGCAGCCTATCGCGGTGGCGAGCAATATGACAACAAGTACATTGCGTCAGTCGTAGCAATCCGTCCGCAAACTGGTGAAATCGTCTGGCACTATCAGTACACGCCGAACGATGCCTATGACTACGATGGCACGAATGAAAACGTGCTGGCGGAAGTAAAAGTTGATGGCAAGGTTCGCAAGGTCATGATCCATCTGAACCGCAATGGCTTCATGTATGTGATCGATCGCACCAATGGCACGCTGCTGTCAGCGAATAAATTCGTTGATCGCGTTGACTGGGCTAAGGCCATCGATATGAAGACCGGTCGACCGATCCTAAGCGAGATGACCAAGCGCCATCACAACACCAAGGTGATGGAAAAGGCCGATCAGGTGTGGCCATCGGCCCTGGGCGGTAAGAACTGGAGCCCGGTTGCGTACAACCCGGAGACAAACACCGTGTTTGCGAACACCCTCGTCTCGGGCATGGACTACCGCACCATCGAACAGGAGTGGAAGCGTGGCCAGCTTTGGTTTGGACTGGATTTTGCAGGCTTTACCTTTGATGACAAAGATGCGCGCGGCTATATGAAGGCGCTGGACCCCGTAAGCGGAAAAGAGAAATGGCGCGTAGCTCTGCCGATTCCGCAATGGGCAGGCGTGATGGCAACCAAAGGTGGTCTCGTGTTCACGGGCGCCATGACGGGTGAGTTCATCGCTTATGACGACCAGACCGGCAAGAAGCTGTGGCAATTCCAGACCGGCTCGGGGATCGTCTCCATGCCGATCACCTGGGAGAAAAACGGCAAGCAGTACGTCACCGTGACATCTGGCACGGGCGGCGTGTATGCACTGTACTCGGGTGACCAGCGTCTGAAAAACGTGCCGACCGGCTCGTCGATCTGGACGTTCGCACTGCCTAACTAATCTTCCGCTTGTGGGGGTTTGGCCCTTTTGGCAGGCATTAGCGAGCGCTAGTGCCTGCTTTTTTCAGTGACTGCCCCATGAGATTCGTTGATTGACGAATTAAAAATTTAAGTACCTAAGAAATTCACAGGATTGATTGCAACATCTTTGCTGTTGTTGCTGACATCAATCGATATGCAATGAGCTGATCTTTAAATCAGCCACTGGAGACAACATGAATGAAGCGACGGCATCCGCAGCGCCTGCACATTTCGATATCAGCAAGGCGATTGACGATGGAAAATTTACCCATGTCCAGCGCATTGTCTACGTGCTAGCCGCGTTAGCAATTGTCGTTGATGGATTTGACGGCCAAATGATTGGCTATGCCATCCCCATGATCATGAAGGAATGGGGAGTGACGCGAGCTGCGTTTTCGCTTGCAGTTGCCAGTGGACTGGCAGGCATGGCGATTGGTAGCCTGAGCGCAGGCGTTCTGGCCGACAAATTGGGGCGCAAGCCCGTGCTTGTCGCTAGCATTTTCTTGTTCGGCGCTTCAACACTGCTGATTGGTCAGGCACCTAACGTTGCAAGCATCGCTGCCATTCGTTTTTTTGCAGGTCTCGGCATAGGCGCAGCACTTCCAGCTGCTACAACGATTACCGCTGAATATATTCCACTGCGTCATCGGACCATGGCCGTGACCACTGCCATCGTCTGCTATCCGCTCGGAGGTATGCTGGCCGGCCTTGCTGCCGGTCAGATTCTGCCGACCCAAGGTTGGCGCACCTTTTTCTTCTTCGGTGGCGCTATCGCTATCGCCTATGCAATATTTCTTTTGATTGCACTGCGCGAATCACCGAAGTATCTGGCACGTCAGTCGTCACGCTGGGAAGAACTTCGTACGTTGATGTCAAAAATGTTTCATGAAGTCTCGCAGGTTCAGGTATTCGCCGATGGCAATGCCGACGAGACTCGCCGCGGCAGCATCGCTGATCTGTTCCGTCAAGGCCGCGCTTCCGACACAAGCTGGCTCTGGCTCAGCTTTTTCATGATTCAACTGTCGATCTATACCGCTTACAGC
>CAZXRS010000004.1:0-27653 GCA_964642635.1 uncultured Bifidobacterium sp.
GAAGCGCCGTGACCGCACCGGTTTCATACTGCTGCTGGTGGCCATTGCGCTCGTCATCACCGTCGTGCTTCTGAGCTGACGATGAAAAAAGGCCGCCCGAAGGGCGGCCGCTTCCCTGACTTTAACCCTTGTACAGCTGGCGCCAGACCACACGCTCGTCATCGGTGGCGCGACCCGGTGTCTCAAACAGACGCTGCATTTGCGACTTGTCACCCGCCGACATGATCTGACGCAGATTGCCAACCGCGGTCCTGAACTGCTCAAACGCCACTTCCGGATGCCGGGCAATGGAATCCATCGGCAGTTGCCCGCGTCTGTTTTCTTCGTGTTCCAGTTTCACCCGCTCAATCAGCAGCTCCACCTCTTCTTTGGAGATGTGAAGCTCGGCTGCCTGCTTCAGAATGGCCTCGTGCTCTTCTTCGGAAAGCTCGCCGTCCTTCAGGTAGCTCATCAGCTCGTTGTGCATGACCTCACGATCTTTGTGAAGCTGATCGTTGAACGCGGTCGACAGCACCGCCGCCGGCACCGCGAAGATGCCGATACCGACCAGCGCCATGATGATGGTCATCAGGCGTCCCACTGGTGTGACCGGCGAGATATCGCCGTAGCCCACCGAGGCCAGCGTCACCACTGCCCAGTAGATCGATTGCGGAATGTTCTCGAACTTGTCCGGTTGCGCCTCGTGCTCAAACAGATAGCCCAGCGAAGCGGTCAGCACCACCAGCAGCAACATGATGAAGGTCGATGCAGCAATCACGGGCCATTCACGCTTCAAGGCCTTCAGCAAGGTACCCGTTGATGTGGTGTAGCGGGTCAGCTTTAGCAGTCGCATCAGACGGAAGATCCGCAGGAATCGCAGGTCAAACAGTTGATGCAGCAGGCTCTCGAGGAAGAACGGCACGATCGCCAGCAGATCGATCACGACAATCGGGGTCTTCGCGTAGCGGATGCGGCCCATGCCTTTCTGGAACTCTGGCGCCTCGACGCAGGAATACAGACGGAAGATGTATTCCATCGAGAAGATGAACACGGCAACGGCGTCGAGCACAATGAAGTGCACGTTCAGCACATAGTGGACGGTCTCAACCGATTCCAGCACCACCGCAACCACCGAGATAAACACCCACCACACAATGAAGGTATCCAGCATGTCCTGCAGACGGCCGCTGGTCTCGGTCGGGTGCAACAGCGAATACACCTGCTGACGGAAAGTGCGGCCACGGTTCAGCTCGGCGAATTCCTGCATCGCCGGAATCACTTGGCGGAATAGCTTGGCCAGTCGCAGCAGTCGCAGCGCGCGCATCATCGACAGATCGATCGCGATCACGCCGAAGATGGACAGGTAAAACGGCAGGATCGCAGCCAGGTCGATGATCGCGTAGACACTGAAGATGTACTTCAGGCGCGGCGACGCTGCATCGCGGAATTCCGGCTCTTCCGGCGCGATGTACAGGCGAAGAACATATTCAAAGGTGAATACGCCGAGTGAGAAGTATTCAAAGGCCTTGAAGAAGCCGGCGTACGGATCGTGAACGACCGGGATTTGCTCGGCAAGCAGCGCGATCGCGTTCGCGATGATCAGCAGAACGACATATTTGTCGAACTGCTTCTGGAAATTATTCGGATTGTGCTGGTCAAATAGCCAGGCGAATACGAACTGGCGCAGGGTCAGGCCCTTGCGCGTCGAAGTGGTGTGTTCAGCGGTCTGCATCTGGATTTCCCCGGGGATCAGAATCGGACTTCACGAATATTGATCTGCGAATAGCCTCGGCCACAGACGGCCACACGCAGAGGAATAGGATCTTTGGTCGGCTCGGTGTCAGCGATCGCGCTATACATCAGCGAAGCGCCGTCCGGCGGCTTCGGCAGGCCTTTTTCAATGATGAACGCACCCAGTGTATCGAGTTGGGTGCGGTCGCAGGCGGGGGTAAACAGCTGACCGCCCAGATATGAAACGTTCTTTAAGTCCGCCAGCGGGCCATCCTTGGCGACCAGCGCATCGCGGCAGCTGGCCCAGGTCGAACCCTCCGCATCGCAGCCGGCGATACCGGTGGGCTCACCGGCTTCGCGCTTCTTGCCGGCTTCTTCGATCCAGGCGGCAATCCGTTCACCGCTCGTCTTAGTGTGCTCGGTGCGCATACCCTCGGTGAAAGTGTGCGCGCCGAGCTGAATCACCATGATGCCCACGACGATGGCGACGACCACGAACACCAGATCCGTGAACGTGAAATAGGTTTGTTTTGCATCCGAGTCTGGCGAAGGCGCGGTACCGCTGGCTTGCTCCATCCTGGTCCCCTGAGAGAAGTGAGAGTGGTGATGTGGGAGGGTGTGAATCTTCTTTTATTGATAACCCGCCGGTGAATCGGGCTCAAGTTTATTCAAGTCTCCCGGTGTTGTCACCGAGAAACGTTCCTTTTGAGCAAAATTGATAACATCGCCGGGCGGACGATGTAAGTTCGCATGGTATTCTCGAAGAAACCTGTCAGTTTGCTGACAGGAACCCCACAGGAGTCTGATCGATGCTTTTCACCCTCAAGCGTGCCGTTCCTTGCCTGTTACTGGCGATATGGGTCTCGCCGGTTGCCTTTGCGGCCTGTCCTGATGATCACGAGATCGATCAGTTCATCGCCGATTTTGCCAAGCGGCAGCCGAGCAAGGCATTCAGCAATGATCTGAGTGCTGCGGATGCTGAATGCGCGAAACGTAAGCTGGCGAGAAAACTACCCGGGGTCTTGGGTAGTCCTATCGGATACAAGGCGGCATTTACCAATCCGGTGATGCAGCAGCGCTTTGGTGTCGACGGGCCGAAATGGGGCTATATGTACGACCGCAATATGGTCGACATCATTGCGGTGCTCTCGGCTGACATGGGTACCAAGATGCAGTTCGAGGCCGACCTGATCGTAGAGGTGAAGGACGGCGGCCTGGCTGATGCGAACACGCCGTTGGAGGCGCTGGCGCATCTGGAGTCGGTGATTCCGTTTATCGAGTTGCCTGACCTGACGCTTGAGGCGCCATTTAGCGGCAATCGATTCGTCGCTGCGAATGTGGGTTTTCGTGGTGGTGTTACCGGTCAGGAGATTCCGGTCAAGAAAACGCAAGCCTTTGCTGATGCGATGGCGAACATGACAGTCGTCATGGTGGACGAAGCCGACAACGGTAAAGAACTCGGTCGCGTGAAAGGCGCAGTGTTGATGGAACATCCGCTGAATGCGGCGATCTGGCTTGCGAAGGCACTCAAGCAGAGCGGCATCGCGCTGAAGAAGGGCGACCTGCTGAGCCTGGGTAGTTTCATTCCGCCGCAACCGGCCAAGCCAGGGCAAAAGATACGGCTGCAATACATTGGTCTGCCCGGTGATCCTGCGCTAACGGTTGAATTTAATTAAGTGTGAAAAGAGGTTCTCCGATGTCGCAATACTCGCGCTTCCTGCCTTGGGTGATGACAGGCTTCGGTGTCTTTCTGCTGCTGCCCGTATCGATCTGGTTGTCCTTGCTGTCGCTGGCCTTGTTCATCCTCGGCTGGCACGACTACCGGCAGACGCATCACGCGATTCTGCGCAATTATCCGGTGACGGGTCATCTGCGCTTTATGTTGGAGTACATCCGGCCCGAGATACGTCAGTATTTCATTGAGAGTGACGAAGACAATCTGCCGTTCTCGCGCAATCAGCGCGCGATGGTCTATTCACGCGCTAAGCGTCAGAATGACAAACGCGGCTTTGGCACCATCATTTCCGTGTACGACACCAGCAGTGAATGGTTTGTGCATTCAGCCGTGCCTAGTCATGTCGATCCCCATGACTGTCGTGTGCAGATAGGCGGCCCTCAGTGCCGCCAGCCGTATTCAGCCTCCATCTTCAATATCTCGGCAATGAGCTTCGGCTCGCTGTCACCGAATGCGATTCGTGCGCTGAACCGTGGCGCGCACATGGGTGGTTTTGCGCATGACACCGGTGAGGGATCGATCTCTGCGTATCACCGCGAGCATGGTGGCGATTTAATCTGGGAGATCGGCTCGGGTTATTTCGGCTGCCGTACCTCGGCCGGACGTTTTGATGCCGACAAATTTGCGGAGCAGGCGCAGTCGCCGCAAGTGAAGATGATCGAGATCAAGTTGTCGCAGGGTGCCAAGCCCGGTCACGGCGGCGTGCTGCCTGCAGCCAAGGTGACCGCTGAAATTGCGAGCACGCGAGGCGTACCGCTCGGGCAGGATTGCGTGTCACCGGCTGCGCACAGCGAGTTTTCGACGCCGCTCGAACTGGTGGACTTTATTCATCGGTTGAGAGAACTCTCGGGCGGCAAGCCGGTAGGCTTCAAGCTGTGTATCGGCCAGCCCTGGGAATGGTTTGGCATCGTCAAGGCTATGCTGCAGAAAGATATCTGGCCAGATTTCATCGTTGTGGATGGTAGTGAAGGTGGCACGGGTGCGGCGCCGGTCGAGTTCAGCGACCACATGGGTATGCCGATGCGCGAGGGTCTTCGTCTGGTGCACAACACGCTGGTGGGAGTGGGTAAGCGCGATCAGCTGAAGCTTGGCGTGTCGGGCAAGATCATCTCGGCATTTGATATTGCGCGCGCACTAGCGCTTGGCGCGGACTGGTGTAACTCTGCGCGTGGCTTCATGTTCGCGCTGGGCTGTATCCAGTCACGCTCCTGTCACACCGATCATTGCCCGACCGGCGTTGCAACCCAGGATCCTGATCGCCAACGAGCCTTGGTAGTACCGGACAAGGCCATGCGCGTGAAGAATTTCCATGAACTGACCGTTGATGCGCTGGCGGAATTGGTGGGTGCAGCCGGCCTGAAGCATCCGAGCGACATCACGCCGGAGTACATCATGGTGCGCGATGCGCAAGGTCAGGCGGTATCGCTCGCATCGCAATTGCCGACGCTGGACGGGGGTGTTCTGATGGACGAAGCGAAGCAAGCATCACTGCCGGAACCGTTTCGCAGTGGATGGCCAGCGGCCAGTGCGGAGCAATTCGAGCGTCGCGCTCGCGTTCGCGCTTAATTCAGCTGTAGTACTACGGCGGTAACGTCATCGCGTCGCATCTGCGCGTCCTGCCATTGACGAAGGTCGTCTCGCATCGCCGCAGAGATCGTGGCAGCGTCCTTGCCAGCGCATCGCGCAAGTTGTGCGATTAGACGCTTGTAGCCATAAGCGCGCTGAGTACCGGTGCCGCCAATTTGGTCTGTGATGCCGTCGGTGACCAGCAACAGCACTTCGCCCGACTCACATCGAAGTGTCTGCAAATTCGGTGCTTGCGGCGGTTTGTCCTGGTATCCCAACGAGATACGTGTCGGTTGCACCCGTTCAACGCTACCGTCGATACGCAACAGCAACAGGCCCAGCTTCGCGCCGGCAAACTCGATCTCGCGCGTATGCGGATCAATGCGCACAATCGCCGCGTCGCATCCATCGTCGCTGTTGGCATCGTCACCGCCCTGATTCAGACCCATACGCAGCGCATGGTCCAGCTGCATCAGCGCGGCTGCCGGATCCAGGTCGGGCTGGGTCGCATACATTCGCTCCAGTGAAGTGCTGATAAGTACCGATAGCATCGCGCCCGGCACACCATGCCCAGTGCTGTCGGCCAGCACGATGCTGATGCGTCCTTTCGTATCGGCCGGTGACGCCCACCAGACGTCACCACCTATCGTGTCGCGCGGCTCCCAGATCGCGTGCCATGAACGGAACTGCCCGTCCAGTCGTTGCGCACGCGGCAGCTGTGCTTTTTGCAGGCGGCTGGCGTATGCGATCGAGTCTACGATCAGCTGGTGCTGGCGCTCGGTGTCAGCCTTGCTTTCAACCAGCTCTCGCGTGCGCTCGGCGACGGTAGCTTCCAGCACCTGATTCTGGTTCGCGACCAATTCCGCTTGTGCCTGCATCTTCTGGTTCAGTTCCTCCTGCAGCCAGCGGTTCTTGCTAAATACCGCCAGACCCATGATCAATGCCTCGCAGCAGACACCGAATGCTTGCGCAGTACTCGGGTTCTGCATGAACAGCGCGAAGCCTTTCGATTCAAAGATCGCGAACGGAGATTGCATCTGTACCAGCGAACCGAGAATGAACAGCATGCGGAAAAACAGGTAGGGAATCATCGCCAGCATGAAGAACATCGCTACTCGGAGTCCTTGCCGGTAGCGCTGGAACGCACATGCAAAAATGGTCAGCAGCACGAACAACACGAACGCGCCCAGAGGTCCCCATAGCAAGGGGCCAGGCAGATGGTGAGGTATGAAATTGACGATCACCAGGTGGATCAGGGTGACTGCGATATACAGATTGGTGAACTGGTACGCACGCGGCATGTGCGTCTTCAGGTCAAGGAAACTACGCGCAAACATCACATAACCTATCGCCTGCGCGTAAGAAAACGCCGTCGTCATATTCCATGAAAGGAAATGTAGTCCGCTGCGGACTCCCTCAACATTGATGCCAAGCTCGAACAGACGCGAGCCGTCATGCACACGCAGCGTGCCAGTGGATAGCATCGCGAACATGATCCAGGCGGCATACAGCACGCTAGTGCGGTCGCGATTCTGTAAAGCCGAGTACCAGCCGAAGATGCAGAGCGTCAGCTGTATGCCGACCATCAGGCCCTCGATCATCAGCCCGAAGCGACGTAACTCCAGCTGCCGTGCGTTGTCGCTGAAACTGGGCGTGAAGCTGTTCGGTATATTGTTTGTGTTCGCACTGACGTGCAGCAGTACACGGGTATCTACGCCGGGGTTCAGTGTGAATACGGCGAACTGCGATGGCGCAGTCGAGATGGGCGTCTTGAAAGGGTTGCTGTCGGCCAGCTCGTTATGGACACCACGGAATGCGCCCGTCACACGCAAGGGTTTGGGCGGCCCATCGCCTTCGATCACATAGCTGACCACCTGTTCCCACAGCGCGGCGTCGATACGCAATTCTCGCGCGCTGTCCAGTTGGCTGTTCAGTGTCGACAGTACCCAGTAGTGGTGACGGCTGTCCGGCTTGCCCAGGCTGTCAGCTGGCTTGAACTCTGCAATACGGGCAAGTGCTTGGTCGACGCCCATCTTGCCATCGGGGTCGACCAGTACCAATGTGCCATGCGGATCGCTGAATACCATCGGCGTTTGCGTTTCGACGTTGAACGCGGCAGCGATGCCGGCAGACAGGCATAGGGCGGCTGCAAGCAGCCAGAGTGCGGCGCGTGGCATGGACGGCCCTCCGTGACAGTGCGTGGTGTTATCCGGTTAGGTATCAGCGATTTTCGTTGCGCAGACGGTCGGCGATAGCTGCTAGCTGATCGGCAAGTGCAACGCGTTCTTCGATGGCGAGCGCGGTAGGATCGAGATCGATGGCAACGCCGGACGGATGGCTCAGCGCGAAGACGGGGGAGCTGCTGATCTGTTTGCGCCCCTTGACCGCATAGGTCTGCACATTGCGAGCAATGCCCTTCATCTCGATGGCGCCGCGCGGTTCGGCGTTGACCATATCCTGCACGTGTACCCAGGTCTCGTAGCTCATCAGGATGCCGCCGACATCGGCGTTTGATTCCAGGCGCTGGGCGAGATTCACTTCGCCACCGATGATGGTGTACGACAGGCGCTGATCACTACCGAAATTACCGACATTGCAGTAGCCGGTGTTGATGCCGATGCGGATCTCGAAAGGGTTGTCGAAGCCGCTGGCACGCCAGCGCTGCTGCAGCGTCGACAAACGCTCGAGCATGCGCAAAGCCATCTCTACGCAGGCACGTGCATCGTCACGCACGCCGCGCGTCTCAGGATCGCCGAAAAAGACCATCATCGCATCGCCCATGTACTTGTCGATGGTCGCGCCGTGCTCGATCGCGATCTGGGTCATTTCGGAAAAATATTCGTTCAGATATTCAGTCAGTGCCTCCGGCTGCAGGTTTTCCGAGGTCTGAGTGAAGCCCTTGATGTCGCTGAAGAAGACCGTTAGCTTCTTGCGCTGGGTCGCGATGCGCGTGTCGTAATTGCCGGCGAATAGCGCCTCATGGATTTGCGGCGGCAGATATTTAGCCAGTTGCTTTGAGAGGCCTTCGAGCTCGGTCTTGCGCTGGTCAAGTTCGCGCGTCTGGGTTTTCAGGTTCTGGTTCAGCTTGACGAGTCGCTGCTCTTGGCGATCCGAGTGGCGTGTCAGATCTTCGTTCTCACGCACGACTTTCGCGAAGCGCTCGAACAGGCGTTCGGCGAATGACTTGATCTCTGTGTCGTTACCGCTCTCGAGAATGCCAGGGCCTTCGGCCAGCAGCCGCTTTTCCCTGTCGTAGAGGTCGAACAGCGGATCTTCCATGGTCGGGCTAGGCTGCCTTGACGTCGAAAGAAAGCTCCGGGAAGCGATCTTTGAAATCTTCGCCAAGCTCTTGCATGATGTCGTCGTCGTCCTGATAGTGCCAGCGGATGGTGACGGATTGTCCCGCCTTACGCACGGCCTCAAAGCCCTCGAAGATGCGGAACATCGCCTTGATACTCGAGCTGTTGATATAAACCATTTCAATGTCTGCCTCGAGCGGCTTGTTGAGATGGCCGGCCAGCTGGTCGATGGCCACGATCACTTGTCCGTAGAACGCGGATACATCCTCGGGAAAGGATTCGCCTTTCATACTGAAGGTGCCCGCCGATGTGGACAGCTGGATTTCCGGAGTGCGGTCGGTAGCGCTAATGTGCAGATCAGTCATGACGCTCATGGTATTCCTCTTAAATCCGGGCGGCCAGAAAGAAGTCGACATGCTCGGTATCGACATCAGTGAAGGCAAATGAAATCGGGTGGCTCGCGCGTCGCGCGATCTCCAGTAGTCCGAGCCCTGCGCCCGGACCTTCGTGCTCGTTCGAGCGGGACATACCTTCGCGATACAGCTGTCGGATAGTGTCTTTATCAGCGGTTTGCAGTTGCTCCAGCACGCCTTTGAGTTTGATGGAGTCATCGCGCTTAATGCGGTTGCCGCAGACGATCACGATTTCCTTATCCTGTTCTGAAATGCAGACCATGCCGGTCGACCCGTCGCCAGTACGGCCGTGCCAGATCAGGTTTTGCATGCCCTCCATGAATACCGAGAACACGGTGCGCGAGCGCTTCGCGTCGTCCAGTCCTTCCATGCGTGTTTTCAGGATTTCCGCGAGTGTCACCATCAGCTCATCCGACACCACGCCGTTGTAGGCCATGATGACGCCGGACTTCTGCATGGCATTGCGTATCTCGATTGCTTGGGAAATTTCCATGGAGGCTCCGGAGGCAGGTGGATCAGCGCTGGCAAGCTACGCTAACCGTATTATAGTTTTGAACTGTGACGATATTAGTACACAATACCCGTCATGTTAACGCGCTGTATCCGGCGCCGGAATGACAGGTTCGTCATTTATTCAATAGTGTTTTCAAAAAAGTATCGATGACTAATAACGCTCAAGGCGAACACTTCCGTTTTTCGATCGACATGCAGCGCCTGAAGGCGATTGGTATTGTTGACCCCAAATCCAAGGAAGCGCATGACGCATTCGACCATCACGATTTGTCGAGTGCCGAGCGTCTTTTTTTCAAGCTGTGGGGCAGTGACTTGCTCAATTCGGGCATCTTTCAGCCAGGACAGAAGGTTGCGCAACGTGGTGAGCATCCGGTATTTGCGCATGTGGTGGTATCGGGCGAGGTGGTCGCGACTGATGCCACCGGGACGCATCTGTTCGGGCCGGGCAGTGTGTTCGGGTTAGCCGAAGGGCTGGCTGACCTGACGTATGGCTGGGATGCGATCGCGAAGACCGTGGTCACGACAAAGGTGATTCCACTGGATCGTGCGCTGCGCGAGGTGCGGCGCCTGAATGCCGGCCTGAAGGGTATCTGTCGCTTCACCACCATGCGCGTGCTCGGATTATCGAGCGCACCGGAGACGCTGAAATGAGCGGCGGATTCAATCCGGTTAACTATCACGATGGCGATGTGTTGTTCGAGCCGGGTGATCCTGCGCAGCGCTTCTACGTAATTCAGAGCGGCGCGGTCTCCATCATCGATCGGGCTCGCAACCAGGTGCTCGCCACACTGCACGCGGGTGAATCATTCGGCGAGCAGTCGCTGCTGGCAGGCGGCGTGCGCAGCGCAGCCGCGCAGGCCGTTGGTGATACCAGTTGTCTTGAAATCACGGCGCAGGGTTTGCGCGATCTGCTGGCGAAAGAGGGCGGCATTGCGACGCCGGTACTTGAAGCCTTGCTGCTACAGCTGTACATGCACAACGCCATGAAGGCCTAGCCCGGTCGTCGTTTAAAAACGGTAGACGGTTCCGGGTTCAGGCAGTCGCAGGTCACGTTCCGGTAGTGCAGCAGTCAATTCTGTCGCAATGGTTTGCTCATGCCCAGGCTTGCGATGCACGATCACACCGGCAATGTGCGATGGCAGTTCGCGTAATCTGGCGGCGACGGCGCCACTATGCATGTGCATCGACAACGCCGCCATGCCTGTCATCGCAACCGGGTACGAACACTCGACCGCCACGGCTTTTAGCTTTGAAACTTTTGTGACCGCTTGCCAGAACGCGGCACAGTCACCAGTGTCTCCGCTGAATGCAATCGCGCTGTCACCGGCTTCAACCAGGTAGCCGCAAGCGGGAATGCCGTGATCGGCCGGCAGCGGCGAGAAGCGATAGCCAGCGATGTCCACACCGTTGTCGGGCATGGGTTCGAATCGCATGAAGGGTCGTTCTGGTGTCGGTATCTGCGTGAAGTCTGGCCAGATCTGCTCATTGAACAAATGCGCGCGTAATAGGGCGATCACGTCCTTTTGTGCCCACACCGTCAGCGCCTTGTCGCGCAATGCGGCGACCGAATCAATCATCAGGGGCAGACAGGCGACATGATCGAGATGCGCATGGGTCAGCACCACATGGTCGAGTCGCGCGAGCTGTTCAAGCGGTAGCGTGGCCAGTCCGGTACCGGCATCGATCACGATATGTTCGCCGATGCCATAGCAAGTGGTGTGACGGTGGGTGCCGCCAATGCCGCCATGACAACCGATCATCCGCAGTTCGATCATTCCCGGTCTCCGTGTGTGGGGTCGGTGTTTATCATAGCGTAGCGGCGCAGGTGGAATGCGTCAGGCCTTGAGTACGGGCAGTAGCGCGGGTCTGACCTGTACGCTCGCAGCGATTGCCTCACCCAGGTATTCACCATCCGCGGCGACGGGAACGGGAGCGGTGGCACTCAGCGTCAGTTGGCCGATGCACTGGTGGACCACACCGGGTTCGCCGAGGTGGCGGCCCATCAGCATGCGCGGCAATAAAGTTAAGACCCGCATCAATCCCATCTCGGAAGCCATCAGCAGATCCAATGCACCGTCATCCATGATTGCCGTTGGCGCGATTTGCATGCCGCCGCCGTAAGTGGAGGTATTGAGTGTGCTGGCCAATAACACCGGGCCGGCATGGATCGCGCGGCCGTCGATGGAAATGGCCAGATCGAAGCTGCGAAGCGCAGACAGTTCGGCCAGCGTCGCCAATGTGTAGCGTGGCATACCTGTTAGCCAGCCCGGCAATGCCAGTGCATGCTGCACGACGGCGGCATCAAATCCGGCGTTGAAACTGGAGATGAACAAGCGGCGCTGCTCGAAGCCGCGCGCGTTCGTATAAGCCAGCTCTCCCAGATCGACCATCGTAGGTCTGGCCAGTAGCGCGTGATCGAGCGCCTGGTCCCATTTCATGCCGCTGATTCCTAATGCGCGCGCGGTGTCGTTACCGCTGCCGATGGGTACCAGCCCGAGGGTATGGCCGCCGGCCACCAGCGACGGCAGCATCGCGCTGACGCTACCATCTCCGCCGAAAACAATCACGCGACTGCCGGAAGGCAGCGCATCGACCAGGCGGTTAGCCGTCTGCGCATCCTGGCTGACGAAGAGCATAGGCCGCTGTGGCAGACGTGCGATGTGTGCCTCGATGCGGCGCTTGTAGCTGGCGGCGCGACCGCCGCCGGCATTCGCGTTCAGTAGCAGTACCGTCTGCGCTTTGCGAGCAGCGGGTGCGACGGCTTCAGTGTCGGTAGAGTGGGAAAGGTCCATCGCGCGAGTGTAACCCGACGCGACGGACAGGGCGGTCAATCAGCTGCCTTGGCCAGACGCTAGCCGCGCTGCGAGTCACTAGCGACGATCGGCGGCTCGAACCAGCGGTACAGCACCGGCAGCACAACCAGTGTCAGCAGTGTCGATGTGATCAGGCCGCCGATCACCACCACCGCCAGCGGACGCTGCACCTCAGAGCCGGGGCCGGTAGCGAACAGGAAGGGCACCAGCCCGAGCAGTGCGACGGTGGCCGTCATCATCACCGGACGGAAGCGCTGCGCGCAACCTTCGCGCAAGGCCTCAACGACCGGCACGCCTTGTTCGCGCAGCTGCCTGACATAAGTGATCAGCACCACGCCGTTGAGTACGGCGATGCCCCACAGCGCGATAAAGCCCACCGAGGCCGGTACCGATAAATACTCGCCGCTGATGGCAAGGCCGAATACCCCACCGATCGATGCAAATGGCAGAACGGTGATGATGAGCGCTGCCAGACGCGCGGAGTTAAACATCAGGAACAGCAGGAAGTAGATGGCGACGATGGTTAGCGGCACGATCACTGTCAATGTACCCATTGCTCGCTGCATGTTCTCGAACTGGCCACCCCATGAGAAGCGGTAGCCTTCAGGCAGCTTGACCTGCTGATCGACACGCTGCTGGACCTCGGCGACGAAACCACCCAGATCGCGGCCTTCCACGTTGGCACCGACGACCACACGTCGCTTGCCGAGCTCGCGGTTAATCATCGGCGGGCTGTCCACCAGCTTGATTGATGCCACGCTTTCCAGCGGGATCATCGCATTGTCGGCGGTGCGCAGCATGGTCTCGCGGATGGTCTCGACGGAGTTACGGAACGATTCCGGATAACGCAGCTGAATCGCGTAGCGACGCTCGCCCTCGTATAGCTGGCTGATCTCGCTGCCGCCGATGGCCGTTTGAATGATCGAGTGAATGTCGGCGACATTGATACCGTGGCGCGCGATCGCACGGCGGTCGATGTCGATCGTGAGGGTCTGCTGGCCGGATAGCCGGTCGACGCGTATGTCGCGAGCGCCAGGCACCGTGCGCACGACCTGTGCCACCTGTTCAGACAGTCGCTTCAGTTCGGCCAGATCATCGCCGAAAATCTTGATAGCCAGCTGCGATCGGACACCGGTCAGCATTTCATCGACACGTTGTGCGATGGGCTGGTTCATCACAATCTGCACGCCTGGTATATGCGACAAGGCTTTGCGGATATCGTCTTCAATCTCTACCTGTGTACGACCGGATTCTGGATCCAGAGACACAATAGGGTTGGACTCATTCGGTCCCGACGGATCCGCCGGCGACTCGCCGCGACCCAGCACCGACACCGCGGCACGCACGCCGGGTACCTCACTGACGATTTTCATCGCCTGCATATCAATTTTCGCTGCTTCGTCCAGCGAGATGCTGGGCATGCGGATGATCGATGGGGTAATCGATCCTTCCTTCATAATCGGAATAAAGCTTTTTCCGAGGAAGGGCACAAGCGCGAAAGACGCCAGTAGCAAGCCGATCGCGATCGTCACTGTTTTCTTTTCAGCCGCCATCGCGGCAGCCAGCAGCCGCTGATAGTGCTGCTTCATGAAAGCGATCGGTTTGGTGTCATGGTCGTGGCCGGTGCCGCCTTTCAGAATGTAAAAGCAGAGCGACGGTGACAGCAGCAGCGATACCACCAGCGATACGGCGAGTGCGATCGCAATGGTCAGCGCGAGCGGGCCGAACATCTTGCCCTCCATGCCGGTCAGGGTCATCAGCGGCAAGAACACCAGAATAATGATCGAGATACCGTAGATGGTCGGCTTGGCCACATCCAAGGTCGCATCCAGCACGATCTTCATTCGGTCTTCAGGTCGTGACCCGCCCAGTTTGTGGAAGACGTTTTCTACCACCACCACGGTGCCATCGACCATGAGTCCGATGGCTATCGCCAGTCCGCCCAACGACATGAGGTTTGCTGACAGGTGGAGGTGATTCATCGCCATGAAAGTGACCAGCGGCGTAATCACCAGTGTGGCAATCACCACCAGCGAAGATCGCAGGTCGCCAAGGAACACGAACAGCACGATGATGACCAGGATCACACCCTCGATCAGCACCTTGCCGACCATCCAGAGTGACGCATCGACTAGCTCGGTACGATCATAAAATGGAACGATCTGCAGGCCACCGGGCAGCATGCGCTTCTCATTGATTTCATGAACACGCTGCTTGATGCGGGTGACAATCTCTTTCGCATTGCCGCCCTTGAGCATCATGACCACCGCGCCGACGGACTCGGTGTCGCCATTTTTGATCAATGCGCCCTGCCGCAAGGCGGCGCCTATCTTGACTTCAGAGACATCGCGCACGAACACTGGAATGCCGCGCTCTTCCTTCAGCACGATGCCACCGATGTCTTCTACGGTGCGAGTGAGTCCAACGCCACGAATCAGGAACTGTTCTGCGCCCTGCGGCAGGATACCGCCGCCAGAATTCGCATTGTTCTTGGCGATCGCTTCCTGCACATCCTGCATCGACAATTGGTAGTGCCGCAACCGGTCCGGATTGACGAGCACTTGATACTGCTTTTCGAGGCCACCAAACGAGTTGATTTCGGCGATGCCGGCGATGGAGCGCAGCATAGGCCGTACGACCCAGTCCTGCACCGATCGCCGCTCCATGAGTTCAGCATCACTCAGCTTGTGTTTGCCGTCATTCGGGCTTTCGATCGTGTACTGGAATACTTCACCCAGACCGGTAGAGACCGGACCCAGCACCGGCGTAATGCCCTCGGGCAGCCGCGAGCGGACTTCCATCAGGCGCTCCATGACGAGCTGGCGCGCGAAGTAAACGTCCGTCTGATCGGTGAACACCAGCGTGATGATGGATAGTCCGCTGCGATTCAGCGAGCGCATATCCGTCAGGCCGGGCAGGCCGGTCATACTGATTTCCAGTGGCACGGTGACGAAGCGCTCAACTTCTTCAGGTGAACGGCCCGGCGCTTCAGTCGCGACCTGAACCTGTATGTTCGTCACATCGGGGAAGGCATCGACGGACAGCTTCATCGCCGCGCGCAGGCCGAAGCCTATGAGCACCACGGCGATAACGACCATCACCAGGCGCTGCGACAGCGCCGCTTTGATCAGACCACTCATCGCCTTACTCCAGTTCAGCGCGCTTGCGCTGGCTATTCAGATGGAAACTGCCATCGACGACGATAGGTGTACCTTCATCCAGTCCCTTGCGCACCGGACGGTATTCGCCTGACGGTGGATCAAGGGTGACTTCAGTGAGTCGGAACCGGCGGTCTGTCAGCTGAACGAACACGTAGTCCTTATCGTTCTCGCGTACGACTGCTGAAGCCGGTACGGCGAGCTGCTTGATATGCGTTCCGTTGATGGTGAGCGTTGCCAGCATCTGCGGCTTGAGCTCGAACTTCGGATTGCTGACCTCGGTGCGGATGGGCACGGTACGCGTGTCCTGTTGCACAGTGTCACTGACGAAAACAATCTTGCCCGACAGTTTTTGCGAGCCGAGTGCGGCTACCTCAACATTCACCTTCTGGTTCAGTTTCACCGAGTTCGCATCTTGTTCAGGGAGCGCGCCGACCACCCACACATTGGATAGATCGGCGACGGTGAACAGCGGATCGCCTGGTTGTGCGACCTGGCCCTGGCTGACTTTACGTTCGATGACGACGCCTGTGCGGGTCGCTGTAATCGATACCTCGGAGGCGATAGCGCCGGTGTCGCGCAGTTTTTGTATGGCTGCTGGCGCCAGACCGATCAGGCGCAGCTGGTCGTTCGCGGCGCGCAGCTCAGCGCGTGCGACCGATAGCTCCACCTCACGCTTCTGTAGTTCGGCGCTACCGATCACGTCCGCATTCAGCAGTGCCTGTGCACGTTCGAGTGCTCGCTCTGCCAGCTTGCTGGCCGACAGCGCGCGAAGGTAAGACAGCTGGGCGTTAGTCAGTTCCGGGCTCGACAGCGTGGCCAGTGGTTGTCCGGCATTGACGCGATCACCGACCTCAGCCAGTACTTGCATCACCCGACCAGTGACCGATGAGCCGATACGCATCGTCATTCTTTCATTGGCCTCGATGCGGCCGGCAACTTTTTGCTCTACTGAAAGCTCCGTCATCGTCGCAGGCTCGATCCGAAAGCTCTTACCCATTTCCGGTGTGAGCTCCACGAGCATAGGATCGACAGCTTTGGCCTGTGCCTGCGGCTTGCCCTTATCTGCAGGGGGAGTCTTGTCACTTTTTCCGCAGGCGGCCAACAGCAGCGCGCTTGCCAGCAAAGGGAGGATAAATTTTTGATGTGGGAGAGTTTTCATCGTTTTCTTATGATGAGTCGATGTAAGGTTTATCGTTCGTTGGCGTAGCGGCCCGACAGCACTTCAAGTTCAATCTGCGCGGCCTTCAGTTCGTAACGCGCGAGCAGCAGGTCTTGGCGCACGCTGCGCAGTACTCGCTGCGCATCAAGCACTTCGAGAATGCCGCGCTCGCCATAGCGGTAAGCCGCTTCGGCAACGCGCAACGCTGCTTCTGACGAACGCACCGCGCCTTCTGACAGCGCCTTCACTCGTACGTTCGCGATTTCAACCGCACGCCAGGCCAGTTCCAGTTGCTGCATCAGTTCTGCACGCCGTCCCTCGAGACGGGCAATGGTCCGTTCGCGCTCGGCAATAGCCTCGGCCCTCGGGCCGCGTTTCTGATCAAAGAGGGGAATCTGTACCGATACGCCGACCATGTCTTGCCGGCGGTCAGGCTCGCGTAGCTGGGACATTCTCAGCTCGACGCCCGGTAGCAGGCTAGCGTTTGCTTCATCAATGCGCGCCTTGGTGCGCGATAGCTCCGCTTCCAGCAGACGCACTTCGGGGTTGAGACTGACTGCGTCCTTTTTCATTTGCTCCAGCGATGACATGGCGACGGCCTCATCGAGTTCGGCGTCCAGCTCCCACCGAGGTGGCAGCATGCCGGCAGCGAGTCGATTGAGCGTTGTGGCAGCCTGAGCGATCTGCAGCCGGGCGGTTTGCTCGCGCTGGCTTGCGTTCACGATTTCTGCATCGGCACGAATCAGGTCGAGCTTGCCGGTTTCACCCGTGTCGACACGCACCTTGATGCGTTCGCGGGTCTGTTCCAGTAGTGATAGTGATTCGGCCGCTTCTTGTGCTTGCAGCCGGCGCAGCAAATATTCATAGGCCCGCAAACGGACCTGTGCGACCAGCTCATTACGAGTCATGGCGAAGGACTGCCTTGATCCTTGCTCCGCGAATTGCGCGCCGCTCGCTCGAGCCTGACGTAGTAACGGGTTTTCAATCAGCTGGCTGATACCGACGCCCGTGACGTTGCCGGCAGACGAGGTCGGGGTGGGCGTAGCGTTACGTCCACCATTGAGCTCAATCTTCGGATTGGGAAAGGCACTGGCTGTGACGACTGCGGCGGTCGCGACATCGACACCGCGGCGTGCTGCCTTCAGCGATGCGTTATGCGTCAGCGCCGCGTTCACCAGATCGTCGATCGATACGACCGTGAGTTCGGTTTGGGTCTCTGGTGTTTGCGCCCGTGAGTTCAGGGCCAGACCGGCAAGCAGCGCACCGCAGAGCAGCACGCTGCCCAGCCGTGCTGTCAGTGCGAGTCGTGGTTGACTTGCGAAAGTCGAATGATGGATCCTGGATATTGTCATGCCCGTCAGCTAGTTGTCAGCAACAGGTGCGGATTATGTCAGGAAACCGGAGCTTTTTCAGGGGGCGAGCGAGAAGCCAGTTTCGGAAAAACCGAAGTCCGGAGACGGCGGGCTCAGGCCGCCGTCTCCTCAGGTCTCAGACCGGCTTGAAGACCACCGCGGTAACGTCGTCGCGCCGCAGTTGCGCGCCTTGCCAGTCGAGCAGGTCGCGGCGCATCGCCTCGGCGATATCGGCGGCAGGCTGTTCTTTGACGCGCCCGAGCAGTTCGTGCAGGCGGCGGTAGCCATACGCACGCGGCGGGCCTTCGCGGCTACCTACCTGATCGGTGAATCCATCCGACACGATCACAAAGCTCTCGCCTTGCTCGTAATAGAAGCGATGTATTTGCGGCTTCTCATGCGGTGGATCGCGGTAACCCAGGGACAGTCGCGACGGAGAGATACGTTCGATACTGCCGTCAGCCCGCGCTCGCAGCAGGCCGAGCTTCGCACCGGCGAACTCGATCTCGCGCGCGGCCGGGTCGATGCGCACGATGGCTGCATCGCAACCATCATCACTTTCAGCATCGGCGCTGTCCTGATTCAATGCGACGCGCAACGATGCATCCAGTGCCATCAGCGCTGCCGCAGGATCGAGCGAGGAGTTGGCGGCATAAATTTTTTCCAGAGAGGTGCTGACCAATACGGATAGCATCGCGCCCGGCACGCCGTGTCCCGTGCTATCGGCGACCGCCAGCGTGATTCGTCCGCGCTCGTCAGGCAGCGATGCCCACCAGACGTCACCGCCGATGGTGTCGCGCGGCTCCCAGATTGCGTGGAAGGATTCGAAGTAGCCTGAAAGTCGCTGCAAGCGCGGCAACTGCGCTTTTTGTAGTCGGCTCGCATAGCGAATGGAATCGACCACGATTTCATGCTGCTTTTCGAGCTCGCGTTTGCTGTCGGCCAGTTCGCGTGTGCGCTCGGTCACCGTTGCTTCGAGGCGCTGATTCTCTTGCTCGATACGCTGGCTCAGTTCTTCCTGCAGCCAACGATTTCGAGTGATCACTGCGAAAGCCATGATGATGGCTTCGGCGCACAGGCCAAAGGCTTGCGCAGTATTCGAGTTCTGCATGAACAGGCCGAAGCCTGATTTGTCCATCAGCGTGAAGGGTGATGGAATATTGATCAGCCCAAGGAAAAGGATGCCGCGGAACATCATGTACGGCACCATGGCGATCATGAAGAAGCGCGCCACCCGCAGGCCCTGACGATATCGAACATAGGCGCAGCTAAATATGGTGATCAGCATCGCCATGATCATCGTAAACAAGGGCGCCCACACCACCAGCATCGGCAACGTATGCGGAATGAAGGACACCAGAATGCCGTGTGCGATCGTCAGCAGGATGTACACATTGGTGATTCGGTACACGCGCGGCATGTGCTGCTTGAAATCGAGGAAATTGCGCGCGAAGATCACATAGAAAATTGACTGACAGTACGCAAACAGCACCAACACCGAATTGGCGAGATACTCGCTGCCTAGCTTGATGCCCTCAATGGGGAGATAGAACTCAAAGAATCGATGTCCGTCATGTACCTTGAAGCTGGTCGCGGACAGTAATGCGAAGATCAGCCACACACCATAGGCGAGTGAGGTACGGTCACGATTCAGGAATACCGAAAACCATCCAAACAGACCCAGTGCGACCAGAAATCCTGCTTGCATGCCTTCAATATGCATACCGAAACGGCGCAACTCCAGCAGCAAGGCGTGATCACTAAAGCTGGGTGTAAACGTCATCGTCTGGAAATTACGGTTCGCGCGCGCGCGGGTGAGGACGATCACTTCTTCGCCAGGACGAATGCCAAACACCGGGAATTCCGTCTGCGCTGTTTTACGGCTCGCGACATAGGGATTCACATCGCCCAGCGTCAGGTAATTACCCCAATACAATCCGGTCGTGTGCATGCGGTGCATCTTGCCATCGGGATCAATAGCGTAAGCATCGACATCCTCCCAACCCGGCAGGTCAAGCCTTAGTTCGCGCTCTCGGTCCAGCGTGCTACGCACGCGCTGGAGAATCCAGTACACATCGTCGGCTTTTACTGAGGCCGGCGGCGGCGGGGGAACGAATTCGGCGAGACGCTCCAGCGCCTGCGTCGGCGATAGTGGCGAGCCGTTTTCTTTCAGTACGAG
This sequence comes from uncultured Bifidobacterium sp., assembly GCA_964642635.1. Lineage (GTDB taxonomy): Bacteria > Pseudomonadota > Gammaproteobacteria > Burkholderiales > Burkholderiaceae_D > Pernthalerella. Next base: position 19,901 of record CAZXRS010000004.1, read on the forward strand.
TGTGCCGGCCTTGTCGGAAACGATCAGTGGGGTATCCGCTCCCACCTCAATGGCAGCCCAGACTTGGCTGCAGACCATCAGTGCCATCGCTGCGCAGCAAGGCCATAACCGCTTCATAGTCGCGCTCCTCAATACGAATCTATTGCGCGTGCCTGTCGGCCTCGACGGGGCCTGTCTTTTTGGAGGTAGGAGAGTTTCCTAAGCGCAACTACGCAACTCTAGCATCAATGAGGCTGCGGGGCGGTTGCTTGGGGGTGATGTGCGTTGCTGAGCGTGATCCGAATACTGGGCAGTGTTAGCCCGTCTTCACGCCCCAGAATTTCCGGTTGAAGGCAATCACCTCGGTGGCCGTCACTACGGTAACGGTGGTCGCAGGCGGGTTGGGCTTCACGCTCAGGCTGGAAGGCGGGATGTAGACCTGATTCGTCACTGGGTTCGGCATGCCATAGCTTCGCTTGACCGGCGGATACGTCGGTTGGAACCAGCGTTCAGTGCTGGTTGATGTGGGCCTCGGCAGATCGATTGGCGCGGGATTTTCTTTGGCGACCAGATAGGCATCGCTGGGGGAGACGGTCTTGCCGGCGAAACGTTCCATTGTAGCGAAAGGCTCGAGGCCGTCATAGCCCATCGCGACGAGCTTCAGCGCTGCCGTCGCCTGTCGCGCCAGTTCGGTTGATCGCTCTGTGTCCTTGGCCGCTGCGATAGAAGCGGGCAGGGCTGCAAGCACGGTTTTGTCTAGCGGCTTAATCTGGGCCGACGTATCCGGCAGGTGAGTGAGGATAGCAATCGCGCTTAACGAGTCGGTATTCGGGTTGATGAAATAATCTTTGTAATTTGCCTTGCTGATGCCGAGCATGGACATCATTTTGTCTGTCTTCGTCGTCAGGGTCGACTGCGCGTCCAGCACCGTGGTGCCCGGCGGGAAGTTCACCAGCGACGTGATATTCATCGTCTTGAGTGCGGCAGTCGCTGCCTTGTACTTGTTGTAAACGTCGAGCGAGATCTGGCCCGGATTTTTCGGGTCCTCAATCAGTTTGAAGGCTTGGAAGGCTGTGGTGCCGGAGGGGAAAGCACTTAGTTCGTATATGCCGGATTTTGCAAAGGTCGACACCAGTTTCCCGTTAGTGCTGTCACGGTATAGCGCGTCAATCGCACCGGTCACCGAGGTACCCTTTGGAAAGCGAGTCAGGCTGGTCACGCCCATCGCGGCTAGCGTCTTGGTGGCGGCCAGGTTAGATTTCAGCAGGTCCTGAGAGAGAACCAGGTTGCCAGGCGTGTTCGGATTGTTGTCCTCGACGCGACGCACCACCATTGAATAGGCGGCTGTCCACGAAACGCCCGCGGGGAAACCCTTGGGAGTCACGTCGGTCGTCTTCGCATCAGTGACGCCGAGCGCGACCAAAGCTGCCGTCAACTCGCTCTTAATGTCCTGAAGCGAAGGATTGGCGGAAATACTCGCAGCTGCGGTCGTATTACGGGTAGTGTTGATGGTCGTGGCCATGATGACAATCACATTGTTTGGCCGGATTACAGCAAGTTGTGTACCACTTCGCCTTTATGTCGGAAAATCTGCGGTATGAATGAAACGGCCGGCAAGCGGCTGCCGCTAGGCGGTCAATCCTTGCCGCTACTTCCTCGGAAAGAACGAATGAAACAATCACACGGGGCCATGGGTGCCGTACTGCTCGCTGCTGGCGAGGGATCGCGGATGGGTAGCGTGCCTAAATGCCTGCTATCACTGGACGGTGTGCCGTTGGTCCATCGCCATTTGCAAGCGCTGCGTGAGACTGGCGTGCATGACGTGGTGGTGGTGACGGGATATCACCATGAGCGGATCGAGCCGGTGATCGGAAGCACGGGAGCCATCACGGTTCGCAACCCGCATCCGGAACGCGGGCAGCAGACCTCGGTGCGCATCGGCATGGAGGCACTGGGGTCGGGATACGATCTGGTGATCGTCGCGCTGGCTGACCAGCCTCTGGTGGGCAGTGCCGAACTCACCGAGCTTGTGTCTGCATTTAAGTCCCGGGCGACTGGAACGCAGGTTGTCTACCCCAGCGTACAGGGCAAGCGCGGTAATCCTGTGATTTTTTCCGGAGAGCTCGTCGATCAGATGTTGGCAAACCAAAGCGAGATCGCACCAAGAAAACTGATCGATCAGCACCCAGAGCTCGTACACCTGCATCAAACTGCGAATGATCGCTTTATATTTGATCTCGATACACGAGACGACATCCACGAATTCGAAAAGCGGACGGGAATGAAACTTGTCATGCCCATGCCGTCAATGAGCTGAGGCTGCGTTTAGCCTTCAGCCACTCGATTCGCTAAATGCTCCAGCGCCTCCTGCACCTGATCCACCAGCACCAGACACTGGTCGCCGGGGTTCAGCAGCGACAGCCCACGATCAATCGCAATAAACTCGCCGCGGATCTCTTCCACATGCGAAGCCCGCTTCGCACCTTCAAGTCCCTGACGCAGTAGCGCTAGCACTTCGCCATCTGCGCGGCCACGTTGACAGGCGTCTTCATACAACAAGACATTGTCGAAGGCATCGCCCAGTACGCGCGTGAGCTCACGCAGGTCTTCGTCGCGGCGATCGCCAGCGCCACTGATGACAACCGTTCGCTTCATGCCTTCAGCCGCAGGCATCGCATCGAAGGCGGCGACCAGTGCTCGCATCGCATGCGGGTTGTGGCCATAATCCGCCACGACAGTCGCATCGCGATACTGCATTAAATTGAAGCGCGCCGGTGCGCCGATGATGTCGTTGTTAAAGCTCTTCACACCCGCAACGATCTCCAGCCATGGCAGCTCCAGCGCCCAGCATGCGCCCACCGCAGCTAGCGTGTTCTCGACCTGAAAGCCGAGTAGTCCGCCGCGCGTCAGAGGAACGTCGGCCAGGCGAAGGCGGTGATGCATCGCGCCCTCGGCGATCACAATATCGCCGTTCTCGACGTACACCACACGATGTCCGCGCGCGCGGTGCGTGACTAGCACCGGATGTGTCGGGTTTTGTGCGAAGAAGATCACCTTGCCAGGGCAGTGCGGAGCCATGGCAGCCACCAGCGGATCAGCTGCATTCAGCACGGCATAGCCGTTGGTCGCCACGTTTTGTACGACCATCTGCTTTACACGTGCGACTTCCTCGGCAGTGTGGATGTGATTCAGACCAAGATGATCGCCATCGCCGACATTCGTCACCACGGCAACCGAGCATTTGTCGAAGCCGAGCCCCTCACGCATCATGCCGCCGCGCGCGGTTTCCAGCACCGCTGCCTGCACATGCGGATGCGCGAGTACATTGCGCGCACTCTTTGGACCGCTGCAGTCACCACTGTCAGTTTGCCGGCCACCGACATACACGCCATCGGTATTCGTCATGCCGACACAGAGTCCCTTGTGTGCGAGCACGTGCGCGATCAGTCGCGTGGTGGTGGTCTTGCCGTTCACTCCAGTGACGGCCACGACCGGAATACGCGCATCATCGCCGGGCTCGAACATCTGCTGCATCACCGCCTCGCCGATGTTGCGGCCTTTGCCATAGGAGGGATTCAGGTGCATGCGCAGACCGGGAGCGGCATTGACTTCAACGATGCCGCCATTCTGTTCTTCGAGTGGACGCATGATGCTTTCCACCACAATATCCACACCGCATACGTGTAGTCCCACCATCGCCGCTGCGTCAATCGCGCGTGATGCCACCTCAGGATGTACGTCATCAGTCACGTCGGTGGCGCTGCCACCGGTGGACAGGTTCGCGTTATTCCTTAGCACGACGCGGCGACCTTGCTCGGGCACTGATTCCGGTGTCAGGTGCTGGTCTGACAGACAGGCAATCGCGATGTCATCAAACCGTATCTTGGTGAGTGACGTCGCGTGTCCGTCACCTCGGCGCGGATCCGCATTTACCACATCGACCAGCTCACGCACCGTATGCTTGCCATCGCCGATAACCATCGGCGGGTCGCGGCGCGCAGCGGCGACGAGCTTGTTGCCGACCACCAGAAGCCGGTAATCGCTGCCGGGGAAAAATCTTTCAACCAGCACCGGTCCCTTGCCGCGAGAAGCTACCGTAGCCGCATCAAACGCAAGGGCAAGTTGCTCTCGGGTCGTGATGTTCACCGTCACGCCCTTGCCCTGACTACCGTTCTGCGGCTTGCAGACGACCGGAAGCCCAATGCGTTGGGCAACTCCCCACGCGTCTTCCTCGGTGGCGACCGGTGCGCCCAGCGGCACTGGAACACCGGCGGCGTGGAGGAGGTGCTTGGTCAGATTTTTATCCTGCGCGATGGTCTCGGCGACTGCGCTCGTGGAGTCGACCTCGGCTGCCTGAATACGGCGCTGCTTGTAACCCCAGCCGAGCTGAACCAGGCTACCGCTAGTCAGGCGGCGGAACGGGATGCCGCGCGCGACGGCAGCGTTGACGATGGAACCGGTCGAGGGGCCGAGACGGATGTCCTCATCAAGCTCGCGCAACGCGTCGAGCATCGCGCCCACATCGGGCGCTACCGCGTCGTTGGTCAGATTGCCGGTGCTCAGATCAAAAACATACTGCGACAGCTGCATCGCGTAGCTCAACGCTAGTCGGCCGACCTCTTCTTCGCTGTACTCCACCACCACGCGGTACAGGTTTGGCACGGGTGTCGTGTTCGTCAGCGAAAAAGACAGCGGGCAGCCGGCTTTCACCTGCAGCGCCAGTAGTGTCGCCTCGAGCACATGGGCAATGGTGAGCGGGCCGTGATAACCGGGTGCGCGCAGATCTGCCACGCCGGGGCAGATCGCGCGTAGACGATCATCGAAGCCGGGCAGGCGATCGATCTCGCATTCCTCTGGCGTGCACTGCAGCTCCATTTCGAGCGCGGTGTAACGGCTCCACAGGTTCGGCCCGCGCAGGGCCCGGGTTTGCTTCAATTCCATGGCTTAGGAGATCACGAGAGTTTGCGGTTGCACCGTGCCGAACGTGTCGAGTCCGGTGCGAATGACTTGAACTTCAAGGCCGAGTGCCCACGCTGCGGCAATCGAGGCCAGCAAGATGTCTGGCGGCAGCTCAGCCGCGGCCGGGCTGAGGTCGCGCTTCATGTTGATTTTGTCGGCGATGGCGTTGCCATGCGCACGAACCAGGAAATCCTCTTCGATGTACAACACGCGACGACCCGACTCGCGGTGCTTGACCAAGGCCGGGTGCGCACCATCCTGCGCATAGAGCAGTACGTCGCCATCCGACAGCGTGGCCATCTCGAGTACCGTGTCATCGGTAGCATTCAGTACTGCCGCGCCCGTCTCGAGCACGACATCGATCTGGGTGCGTAAAATTTTGTAGCGGTGCTCCGGATCGGTCATTAGCTGCTCGTCCAGACCTGCCACCGGCTTGCTATCAGTGACGATGCCGACCCAGCATCGGTCATACGCTAGTCCTTCGGTCAGCAAAGACATCGGGTCACTCTCGAACACGGCGGCTTCGACGTTGCGGTTGATGAGCAAACGCTGGCCGGGTTCCCAATGCGCGCAGTTGCCGTTCTCCAGCTGACGCGAGCCGACGAACAGTCCGTCGCGACAGGCCACACCAACGCGTGCGCCAGACAATTGAATCAGCCACGCGACTAGCCGCGCAATCTGCGTCGTTCCCTCACTACCGGCCACGCCGACGATGGGAATGCGGCCGCGTTGACCCTCAGGGAATAGGTGAGTGACGATGGCGTCGCCCACCGGACGCGGCTCACCTTCTGCGGGCTTCAGATGCATCAACAGGCTCGGGCCCGCATTCACTTCGACCACCGCGCCTCCTTGTGGCTCGAGTGGTTGCGAGATGTCTTTGCAGACGAGATCAATGCCGGCAATATCGAGGCCGATCACACGTGCTGCCAGCGTGCACAGGTGCGCGACTTCGGGATGAATCTTTTCAGTGCACTCGATAGCGTGATTGCCATTGGCGGTGATCATTACCCGCTGTCCAGATTCCGGCACCGAGTCGGGTGTTAGCCGCTGTCGCTGCAGGTTGGCGAGTATCACGCTCTGTGTACGCGGATTGAGTGTCTCCAAAGGATGAATATCCGCGTTACCACGGCGCGGATCACTGTTGATCTGCTGATCTACCAGCTGCACGATGGTTGATTGACCATTGCCGATCACCCAGGCACTCTCACCGCGCGCCACCGCGACCACTTTGCCGCCGACCACGAGTACCCGATGCTCGTCGCCTTCAATGTAGCGCTCGACGATCACATCCGGATCTTCAGCGCGCGCGACCGCATAGGCAGCTTCGACCTCTTCTCGGGTTCGGAGGTTGAGCATCACGCCCCGTCCACGATTACCGTCGCGGGGCTTGACCACCACGGGCTGACCGATATCTTCCGCGACCTCCCATGCAGCTTCGACGCTATGCACTACCTCGCCGTACGGTACCGGAATACCGCAGCTTCGAAGCAGGGATTTCGTCAGGTCCTTGTTCCCGGCGATACCTTCGGCGATCGCGCTGGTGAGGTCGGTCTCTGCGGTCCAGATTCGGTTCTGTAGGGCGCCATAGCCGAGCTGCACCAGATTGCCCTGATTGAGGCGGATGTGAGGAATCTTGCGCTTGGATGCGCTGGCAACAATGTGTGCCGTCGATGGACCGAGGTAGTACTCGTCGATGGCCTTCCGAATCTTCGCGAGTTCAGGTTCCAGATCGAAGGCTTGATGATTAATCACCGCATGCATCAGCTTCAGACCCGACGCGAAAGCGGTGCGACCGACCGTTTCATCAGGTACCCGAAACACCATTCGGTAGGTACCGGGCTTCGTGGTCTCGCGCGTCTGGCCGAAGCCTGCCTCAAGGCCTGCCTGTTCCAGCAGCTCGATGATCACGTGCTCAAGAATATGACCCATCCAAGTACCGTCACGCAGTCGCTGCTCGAACCCATACGGCACGCCGGGACTGCAATGGTGTGCAGCCACCTGTGGCAAAACCGATAACAAGCGATCGATAAAGCCCGGCTGCTTGTTGCTGGGCCAATCCTCCAGCACGCCCAGATCGAGCCAGGCTTCGAGGACGGGCGTGTAAGTCCACATGTTCGGACCGCGCAGGAAGGTGATGCGTGGTACGAGGATTTCCAGCGGGCCCGCGGGCATGCTCTGGGTATCGGCAGAGGTCATTGGGTTGGGATTATGGCAAAAGGGTAAGATACGGTCTGGGTTGGACTGAACAGCCGACATGGGCGACAATCCGCGCTGACTTTATACGGGGCGGCCTGCCTCGGTTCCTTCGAATTTTTTCGACTAGCTAGCAAACCTTCATTCCTGATTCATGGCGTCCAGCGCAACCACTTTTTCGGCACCATCCGGCGACGGCGCCAGCCCGGCATCGAACCTCGGGCCGCCGCTACGCGCTGGTGAGCATATTCTCGCCGCGCTGGAGCCTGATCTGAACGCATCGTTACAGTTCGTTTCCTGCCGCGTGTTGCTGACGACGGAGCGAATAATAAGCGATTCGGATGGTCAGGGGTGGGTCAGCTGGCCGCTGAATCCCTCACTGTCCCTGCACCATGGCGATCATGGCGGGGTGGCCACGCTGGCCCTTCACGACGAATCAAAAATGCTCGCGCGTTGGCGCTTCACGCTCGAGCAGGAAGTCGGCGCTTTGCGGTTCATCCAGAATTTCGACAAGCTGCAAGCCGCGCGCGCCGGTCATCCGCAGTCCGCCGACGAAGCCGGCGCGCGCTGCCCCAGCTGCCAGTCGCCGCTGCCTGAAGAAAGCGAAGAATGCCCGGTGTGT
>CAZXRS010000005.1:0-27308 GCA_964642635.1 uncultured Bifidobacterium sp.
GGCATCATCCTGCGGTACGTTCAGGTCGGCGCGGATGAACACGCGCTTACCGCGCAATTGGTCATGCTGTACGAGATCGGTCAGGCGCTTGAAGTTCATAGCGGAAGCTCGTTCGAGAGTGTTGAGAACCCGCTATTTTACCGCAGCGACCCCTGCCAAAAACCGTTGCCAGATCAGTATGTGGTCGGGGTCGGGGTGGCACTCAGAACCACAGCCGCAGCGCGGTGTAGCACACCATTCCGAACACCAGCGTGCCCAACACATGCCGGGTGATCAGGAAACAGACGGTGGCCAAAATCGCCGCCATCAGCCGGATGTTCTGCCAGGGCTCAACCAGCGCGCCCTGCATCATCAGCAAATCCGGCGCAAGAATTGCCGACAACGCGACCGCCGGCACATAACCTAGCGATTTCTGCATCCAGCCCGGTATGCGGCGCGAGCCGCCGATCATGAAGAAAAAGCTGCGGGTGATCACCGTTCCTGCGGTCATCAGCAGGATCAGCAACAGAAATTCAGCGTTGTCGACCATTACGCAGGCTCCTTCGCGCGCTCCAGTGCATGCTCGGCCAGCACGGCTGCCGCAATGCCCATCAGCATGGCCAGCAACAATCCAAGACGATACGGCCAGCTGACGGTGAGGACGGCGACGGCGCTGGCCACGATCACACCGGCGATGGTCGGTTTGTTTTTGACCATAGGAATCGTCAGCGCTAGCAGCGCCAGCGAACCCGCAAAACCGATGCCCCAAGCCGCAGGAATCTGGCTGGCCAGCAGGACACCCGTTAGGGTGCCCAGTTGCCAGCCCCACCAGTTCGAGACAAACAGCCCACGGAAATACCCCAGCTTCTCGGCGGCATGACCGCTGAACTGCGACGAAAAGCGCTGCGGGAAGAAGCCCATCACCATATCGGCGTTGTTGTAGCCCAGCCAAAGGCGGCGCCACCAGGGCAAATGAATGAAGTGCGGGCCGACCACCGCGCTGAAGATGACGAAACGCAGGTTGACCATGAAGGCCGTGAAGGCAACTACCCAGACCGGCGCGCCCGCGGCTATCAGTGGCAGCGCGGCTAGCTGAGCAGAACCGGCATAGACGAACAAGGTCATCACCAGGCACTGCCACAGCGACAGCCCGGTCTGTACCATCGCCATCCCTGTCACAGCACCCCAGGCAAACAATCCGGGCACGGTCTGCGAACAGGCGCGCACGGCCTCCCAGAAGGCAGTGCGCTCGCGCTCGTCTGGGTTCGCGAGCTCGGCGGGATCGGAAATCATCATGGGTGACACCAGAGCGGCCCCAAAGCGAGACCGGCATAGCAATAGGATAAGTGCCTGTGATCGACTGCTCATGGCATCGATCTATTCGCGGCACGACACAGATATTCTAACTAGCAAGCCGCTAACCGCATTGAATCCGCTAAAATCTCGCTTTTGCACTATTTACCGCAACTGGAGAATCTGACATGTCCATGGCTGACCGCGACGGCAAAATCTGGAAAGACGGCAAGCTCGTCGACTGGCGCGATGCCAATCTGCATATGCTGACGCACAGCCTGCACTACGGCATGGCAGTTTTCGAAGGCGTGCGCGCCTACAAAACAAATGACGGCACGGCGATCTTCCGCCTAAAGGAACACACGCAGCGCTTGTTCAACTCGGCGAAGATTTTCCAGATGGCGATCCCCTACGATATGGAGACCCTGATCGAGGCGCAAAAGGAAGTGGTGCGCGCGAACAAGCTGGAATCCTGCTACCTGCGCCCGCTAGTCTGGATCGGCTCGGAAAAAATGGGCGTGTCCGCACGCGGCAACACTATCCACGTCGGCATTGCCGCGTGGCCGTGGGGCGCGTATCTGGGTGAAGAAGGCCTCAAGCGCGGCATTCGGGTCAAGACCTCGTCATTCACCCGACATCATGTGAACGTTTCCATGGTGCGCGCCAAGGCCAGCGGTTACTACATCAACTCGATCCTCGCGAATCAGGAAGTGACGGCCGAAGGCTATGACGAAGCACTGCTGCTGGATACGGACGGCTATGTGTCCGAAGGCGCAGGCGAGAACGTGTTCATCATCAAGAACGGCAAGATCTACACGCCGGATCTCGCCAGCTGCCTCGACGGCATCACGCGCGACGCGGTGCTGACGATGGCGCGCGATTCAGGCATCGAAGTGATCGAGAAGCGCATAACGCGCGACGAGGTGTACTGTGCAGACGAAGCCTTTTTCACTGGCACTGCTGCAGAAATCACGCCCATCCGCGAACTTGATAATCGTCAGATCGGTATCGGCAGCCGTGGTCCGGTGACTGAAAAACTGCAGACTTTGTTCTTTGATGTCGTCGGTGGCAAGTCCGACAAATATCGTCACTGGCTCACCAAGGTTTGACCGTTTCACACGTAGGAGCGAAGGATGTCACAGCAAGCGCAAGTGATCGAACTCGGTAGCGAAGATCTGCCCGCTTATTGCCCGAACAAGGCCATGCCGATCTGGTCCTCGCATCCACGCGTGTTCCTCGAATTCGGAACATCGGGTCAAGCCAAGTGCCCCTATTGCGGTACCGTATATGCGCTCAAACCTGGCGCACACGCGCATTCACATTGATCGCCAGAGTGGGCTCAGCGCCACCCCACCTACCAACCATGCCCATCTCCCGCAACCACCTAGCCAGCGCCGAAGACGTCGAAAGTGCGTTTTACGATGCGATGGAGCGCGCTGACATCGAAGCGATGATGGCGCTGTGGGCCGATGACGAAGAAATCTTTTGCGTGCACCCGGGCGCACCGCGCCTGCAGGGTCATGCACCCATACGCGAATCCTATGAAATGATTTTCGAGCGTGGTCCGGTGCCTATCCGTCCGCGTCATCTGCACGTATCGCAAAACATGAGCTGTTCGGTGCATTGCCTGGTCGAAGAGGTCAAAATACCTGATGATCCTGATTGGCAGGAAGCGCATATTGTCGCTACCAACGTCTACATGAAGACTCCGCAGGGATGGCGCATCGTGTCGCATCATGCGTCGATCGCGCCCGGCAAGGCACCAGAGCATTCTCCCCCGCCGTCGCAGAGCGTACTGCACTGACCCGCGCATGAGCGACTATTCAGCGCCTTTCTGGCTTCCCGGCGGACACCTTCAGACCATCTGGCCCGCCAAGGTCGTTCGTCCACCCGACGTCACACTCAAACGCGAACGCTGGGACACACCGGATGGCGACTTTATCGATGTCGATTTCGTCGAGGGTCTGCCCGGTAAACCATTCCTCGTGCTGTTCCATGGACTGGAAGGATCCTCCGACAGTCACTACGCGCGCGCTCTGCTGTCGCACATTGAGGCACTCGGATGGTCAGGAGCGCTACCGCATTTCCGCGGCTGCTCCGGCGAGCTGAACAAGGCCCCACGCTTCTATCATTCCGGTGACGCCGACGAAATCGACTGGATATTGCTGAAGATGGCATTGCATCCGCTGGCACGCGCGGCATCGAATTTTTTCGCAGTTGGCGTCTCGTTGGGCGGGAATGCCCTGCTGCGCTGGCTAGGTACGCGCTCCGAAGATTCGGACTTCGTCGATGCCGCCGTGTCGGTATCTGCGCCGCTAGACCTGGCTGCGGGTGGGGCCGCACTGTCATCAGGTCTGAACATGATCTACACCAACAACTTCCTGCAAACGCTGAAGCCAAAATGTTTGGAGAAGCTGGAGCAATACCCCAGACTGTTCGACCGCGATCGCATGCTGGCCGCGCGCGATCTGTACGAGTTCGATAATGTCGTCACTGCGCCGCTGCATGGTTTCCGCGATACCGATGATTACTGGCATCGCGCCAGCAGCAAGCATGTGCTGTCCGACATCATTGTGCCAACGCTGGTACTGAACGCGCGCAATGATCCTTTCATGCCGGCGCGAAATCTGCCGCGTAAGGCTTCTGATACGGTGATCCTGGAGTATCCTTCGCAAGGCGGGCATGTGGGCTTTGCCACAGGTAGTCCGCCGGGATCGATACACTGGTTACCGCGTCGCATCGTCCGCTTCTTGTCGGATCAGGTGCAACTCAAGCGAGATACCGAAGAATTTTCCCTCTGACATCGACATCGTCGCAGGCGAGCCCATCATGGATGAAGTGGTCAGACAGGCGATGGCCAAATGGCCGAAGGTGCCGCACTGCTACGGCTGGCTTGCGCTAGATGCGCGTGGCGCCTTTCGCATGCGCGACGATGCAGCGCAAGCGGCGCACCTGCCCGGCGAAGTGATTCGCCATCCGGCATTACTGTCCTTCATCTATCGCAACTACCAACACGACGACAATGGCGCCTGGTATTTCCAGAATGGTCCGCAACGAGTCTTCGTAGAACTAGAAGAAACTCCCTTCATCGCACGCACCGATCCAATCCACGGTTTCGTCACGCATGATGGCGAACCGGTCGTTGATGTCGATGCCGCATGGATCACTGCTGCCGGACGGCTAGTGCTGAAGTCAGAAGAGAAAATCGCGATGGTGGACGACCGCGACCTTGCGGAGAGTCTGACGCTGCTGCGCATGGAAGGCAAACCAATGGACGATGCCATGCTGCTCGACTGGCTAGAAAGAATGCAGGGAGAACTAGCGTTACAGCTCGGCCAGCATTACCTACCTGTGCGGCCGTTGAAAGGTGGTGAGCTCGGCAAACAGTTGGGATTCGAGCCGCATCCGGCACGACTCAACCCACCTATCACCGCTACCGCTTCTTCCTCTGCGCCATCACATCGCGCCAGCTAGCCTGAAGCTCACGCTCACGCGCATCAATAATCGCCTGATCATAGAAACTTGCATCAGCAGAGCCACGCGCGATGCGTAGTTGCTCGAGGGCGGCGGGCAATGCGCCGTTCAGCGCGTAATACTCGGCTAGCGCCATGTGTTGCAGTGCTTGCTTACCCTGCTCTGCATAGGCACGCGCGAGAGCCTGCTGCACGCCTGGATCCTGACGATAGATCTGGGCCTGATCGCGCAGGAAGGCGGCAGCCTCTTCCTTTCGTCCGGCGGCTAACAGCACATCCGCATTCTGCATCGCCAGCGCACGCGATACAGGGAATCGCGTGCGCCCCTCCTGCACCAGCGCGACAGCCTGCCCAGTATCACCTTTGGCCAGCGCCGATTCGATGTCCAAGCTTAGCAACAATGCCGAAGGCATCAACGCAGGCTTACGATTCATCTCAGCATGAATATCGGATAACAAGCTATGCGCGCGTGCTGGATCACGCTGGCGCAGCGCGATCATGGCCAGTCCGTACTGTGCACCGAGTACTTGCGTGCGTGAGCCCAGCTTAAGCTGTTCATTAAAAATTGTGGCCGTTTCGCGCCAGCCACGTGGCGAGTCGTCTTGCAGTACTCGCAGTCGTGCACGAACGAGAGAAAAATCCAAACTGTCGACACGCTGCCGATACGGCATCGAGCGAATCCGCCCTTCGATATCTGCCATACGCTCTGTTGTCAGAGGGTGCGTCATCAGGTACGAGGGAACGTTCTGACTGCGGTTACGACCGGCCGCCTGCAGGCGACCAAAGAAGCTAACCATGCCGTTGAGCTCAAAGCCACCGCCGTTGAGGATATTCACACCGACCCGATCCGCCTCGCGCTCGGCGTCGCGGCCGAAGCTCAGCTGCCGCTGCGCTGCCAGTCCGGTACCGCCCATCATGGCCGCCATGCCGAGGTCGGGACTGGAACGCATAGCCAGCGCGCCGAGCAACAGACCGGCAATAGGAAGCAGTGAATCCTGCTTCTGGGCGCCGATCATGCGCGCGATGTGGCGCTGCGAGACGTGGCCAATCTCGTGCGCCAGCACCCCCGCCAATTCGGATTCGGATTGCGCAGCCAGCACCAGGCCGCTATGGACACCGATAAAACCACCGGGTAACGCAAACGCATTCAACGACGGATCGCGCACCCCAAAGAAAAAGAAATCGTAGCCAGCCTCACCCCGCGCCTCTGGCGTTGCGGCCAGCAAGTTGCCACCAAACTGATTCAGGTAGTCAAGCGTCGGCAGGTCGCCGATGTAATCCGGATCACGCCGGATGCTGCTCATCACTTCTTCGCCCAGCTTGCGCTCCATCAGCGGTGACAATTCAGCGGTATCGCCTCCTCCGAGATTCGGCAGCGCCTGCGCGTGCAGGTCGGTCGGCGCAATCAGCACCGGCGATAACAGAATGAATACACCTGCAGCGAGAGCGCGCAGGAAATGGCGAGATCGGCGTCGACTAACGGAGAAATGCATGATGCTATGATACCCGCAACCTCTGCTTATCCACTGACGAGTAACTGACGGAAACACTTCCACCATGAGCGCATCGAAGCATGACCCTCAAACTGCCACCGCCAATGGTGGTCTGACTCACTTTGACGATGGCGGTCAGGCGCACATGGTCGATGTAGGCGCGAAATCGGAAACGCATCGCATCGCGATTGCCAGCGGCCTGATCCGCATGAAGCCGGCGACACTGGATGTCGTGATGTCAGGCAGCGCGAAAAAAGGCGATGTGCTCGGCATTGCTCGCATCGCGGCGATCATGGCGGCCAAGCGCACGAGTGACCTGATACCGCTGTGTCATCCGCTGGCGCTGACGCGCGTTGCGGTTGAGTTCACGATCAATGAAAACGATTGCAGCATCATGTGCAACGCGCAGGTCGAGACCTATGGCAAGACCGGCGTAGAAATGGAAGCACTGACGGCCGTGCAGGTTGGTTTGCTGACCATTTATGACATGTGCAAAGCGATTGACCGCGGCATGGTGATGACTGATGTGAAGGTCATGGAGAAACATGGCGGGAAGTCGGGTAGCTGGAAGGTGGAGTAGTAAGCAACCACCTTAAAGGGGCAGGCGCCGAAAGTAGTATCGTCGAGAAAATTTGTCATCGCTCGAATGAGCAATTAACAGTGTTTGGATCTCCGCCATCACCGGCCTCCGAAAAAAGGACTCCCAACAGGAGCCCTAAACTCATCCGTAAAATCCCGCAGAACAGATCCCTTGACCAGTAATTGGGCATCTTGCCTCAGTGGTTCAACCATCGATTCCGGCACGATCTGGCCAGAGCCTGATTTCGATTTCCCATCCTCATAAACTTGCGATAGAGCGACGAAACCAAGTTCTGCGTTTCCGGTTGAGGCGAACTGAAAAGCTTGCGTGATGTTCTCGCCGTAGACGATCTTTGCTTCGAGTGATGTCAATAGACTCAGTTTGTTCAGCACTTGCTCTGCAGCGGCCCCACACGGAGCAACTTTGGGTGATGCGATGGCGAGTCTGTTGAAACTAGCTGATTTCAGCACACTGCCAGCGTCGTCAACATAGCTCGGCGTCGCAGGCCATAAGCCTACGCGACCTATCGCATACGTGAAGCGCGCCCCTGCGACTGCCTTACCCTGATATCGTTGACATTCCTCGGGTTTTCTCAGTGAATTGATTATTAACGAGGCAACTAAAACCTGAGGGAGGCGATTTCTCGTACTGATGTTCGATATACTTTCGGCATGAATAAACCCCACTACTTGTTGGATGCAGAGCTAACTCTGCGCGTAGGCGATAGCCTGCTCGCCAACACCAAGCGGATGGAGCTCTTGCGCCAGATTGGCCTAACCGAGAACCTGACTAAGGCCGCGAAAATCTCCGGATACAGCTATAAAGGTGCGTGGGACACCATCGAGCAAATGACTCAATTAACCGGGGGCAGCCTGCTTGAGCGCCACGCGGGGGGTAAAGGAGGCGGACGTACTCGGCTGACTGATCGCGGAAAACAACTTCTGAGAAATTTCTTACTGATTCAGAGCGAACACCATCGCTTTATTCAGCGCCTCAACCATCTTGCGAACGGTCTGGAATCTGAGTACGAATTTCAGACAGAAATCGCGATGAAGACCAGCGCGCGCAATCAGTTTGCAGGAATCATCGTGACTATCCTGCAAGGGGTTGTCAACGATGAGATCACATTAATGGTCAATGGCAGCTTGATGCTGGTTTCATCGATTACCCACGATAGCAGTCGTGAGCTTCATCTGGACATCGGCAGCAAAGTATTTGCGCTGATCAAGGCGTCCTCGATCGAACTCCATTTACCCGATGAAAAGCCGCCCTCAGCACAACGAAATATGTTTCATGGCACTATCCATACCGTCACACTAGGTCAGACGCGATCAGAAGTCGCCGTCATGATTGAAGGCGGGCTTGAGCTAACGTGCACAATCTCGAATCAAGATATACAACGACTAAACATACAAGAAATGGCCAGAATTGGTGTTTCCATTAATCCCGCAAACGTGATTATTGGAGTCGCCGCATAACGATGTCGTACTTTCTATTCGCCCTTTGAGAATGGCTAGAATCTTTGCTTAAGACAATCATTTCTATGTGCGCGATGGCCGCCATGCTTAGTTGCGCATGTATCCCTGCACAGGCCGCCAGTCTGTTTGGCGATCCCACCTGCGAGGATTGGTCCCGGCTGGAATCACGTAAAAAAACACAATGGGCCAATGCCTTTTTGGCGCCCCTCAGCCTGACCTACCAGGGGCTCAAGAGAACCGGCCCGGACACCTATAACGACGACGCGGCCGGCGCCGAGCGCGCCATCCTCAGTATTGATGGCTTTTGCCATGCCCACCCGGAGCAAAGCCCGGCTGACGGCGCCGCTGCTTATTTGAAATCGCTGGTCAGCCCCTGACTGAATGAGTAACTCACTTCAGCCCGCGATCACATTCAGCGATACCTGCCTTAAAATGAGCAAATAACCGGGTTACCGGATAGCGAGACAAGGTTCAGACCAAGCCATGCCTAAAACCACGCAAAATGAAACCCAAACGGTTCCGGAGACATCGGACGACTCGCTGTCGCACGACCTGATTGCTTCGGGCGCCTGGGTGCTGCCGCTGGTGATCGCGACGTTTCTGGTTTACCGGGAGTTGAAGAAAGACCCGAGCCGGGGCAAGTTTGCGCTGGGGCTGTTGATGGGTGTCGGCGTCGTGATCATTCTGGTGCCGATGTTTGGCTCTATCGTGCTGGTTCTGGCGATGCTGGCACTGATCGTTATGATTCTCGAGCGCCTGCTTTAACGTGAAAGTCTAAGCGCTAGCGCATGATGCGCCGGCATGCGTCTTCTAGCAGCTTTTCTGCGACTGATCCGACAACCGCCGGCACCCACTCCGGCCGCATCACAGCACCTGAACTAATCACTTTACCGCCCTCGTCTCGCTCGCTGTGCAGCGTCACCCACATCGTGCGCGTCTGACGGAAGCGACAGTCGAACTCGACCTGCGAGCGTATCGATCGTGCCCCTTGTTCGTCCGGCTGTGCCAGATTTTGCACCTGCCATATATAGACGACATAGCCTTTGCGATGAATGCCTTCAGCATCGAGACGCCAGTTATTTCCCTGAGCATCAGACACTACAAGCTCAGCCGCATGCACCAGCGAGACAATGCACATCAGACTTAGCCATACACAACACGCCTTTGAGCCAAGGCGGAAGCAGATTGTCATTTGAGGGGCAGCGACAGCTGGAACATCATGGCGTTAAATCCGAGCAGATTGGCTTGCACTTCAAAGCCTTCTCCGAGATCCCAGCCGAGGGCCGGTACGATACCCGGAGAAAAACCCTCGAAATTAAACGGCACTTTATTTTTGTACTCTCCTCGGTAACCGTAAAGCAGTCCGGCGGTTAGCTTCGCGTACAGCTGAGGTTGGCCAAACAGCTCATGGTATTTCATACCCCACGGATAAAAATAAGCGGAGGGCTGGCCGAAAGAATTACTAAAAAAGGATACGCCAGCCAGCGAATTATCTTTGCGTTCGCGCTCAATACCGACCAGCCAGACATAGGCATGTTTAGGGTCATAGGTAAAATGTCGGGTGTAGGGCGACACAATCAGCGAGTATTCGTCACCTTCTTTTTTCTGCGGGTTAAAACCGTCTGCAAAGTCATAACGATCGGCAGACGCTGTGCCGGCGAAGGCGACCAGCAGAAAAGTGACAGCGACGCGCATCGTCGCGCCGGCAATTGAGTGGATATTCATAGTAAGCAAAAAGATATTGACTGATTGACCAGACAAAATTTGTCGCGGCGGACAGTAACATCTATTAACTGCCCATTCAACTAAAATGCCGGTTTGTTGCGGGTCCGAGTAGCTCTCTTCTCCAAACATTATCCATTTAATCACAGTTCCCTGACACCATGGCTCTTTCCACCCTCCTGCCGGACGCAAGGCGTACATTTTTAGCGCTGCTGGCAGTCACCACGCTGCTGAAGCTCTGGCTAGCGTCTGCGGTACCTTTTACCGGTGACGAAGCCTATTTTTATCAGTGGGGCATGCATCCGGACTGGGGTGGCTACTATGACCATCCGCCAATGGCGGGCTGGTGGCTATGGGGATTGCAGCAGATCTCTTCTCACCCGCTGGTGCTGCGTCTGCCCGCGGTGCTGCTGTGGATCGTGATTACCATCGGCATGATGGATCTGTTCACTCGGCTGGAACCGGAACAAGCGGAGCGCCGCTGGCTGCTCGGCAGCCTCTTCCTGGCGCTACCCTTCACCTGGTCGCTGAACCTGATCACGACCGATACACCGCTGATTTTCTTTCTGTTCTTCTCTGGCTATGCACTGATTCGCGCAGAGTTGGAAGACAAGCAGGGTTGGTATGTCGCCAGCGGCGTGCTACTTGGCCTGGCATTACTGTCCAAGTATTTTGCTGGCCTGCTTGCCATCGCCTATGCAGTCTATTTGCTGCCGCAACGCGGTGGCCTGCGCAGGCTGATGGTGATTGCGCTATGCGCGTTGCCGTTTATGTTGCTCAATCTCGCTTGGAACTCAACACACTGCTGGAACAATATTCTGTTCAACCTCATTAACCGGAACGAAGGCGCGCAGTTTTCTCTGCGTAATCTCGGCGTCTATGTAGTGATGATGGTGTATCTGCTGACACCCTGGACCCTGAGTGCCGTGTGGCGCGCAGGCGGATGGTGGAAGCCGTGGCGACTGTCGGCCTTGTTCCTGGTTCCATTCGCGTTGTTTCTACTCCTGTCGCTCTACAAGAACATCGGCTTGCACTGGGTTCTGGCCTTCCTGCCGTTTGCCTTCCTGCTCGCTGCACTGAATGTGCATGATGACACCCTGATCCAGCATCGTCGCTGGAATCTGTGGCTAGGCCTGCCCCACCTGATCGTATTGCTCGCGCTCGCCTATCTGCCGACTGACCGTTTCGAGAATACGCGACTGCATGCTGACATCGTGCTGCATCGCGACGGCAAGGCGGTAGTCGCCGGACTCAAAGAGGATATGCCCGCCGACGCGACGCTCATGGCCATCTCCTACAGCCCGGCATCACTGCTGGCATATCACGCGCAAACTTATGTGCCTGTATTCGGCTTTGGTAGTTTCCATGCGCGATTCGACGACAACATCACCGATTTTTCGGAGATGGACGGCAAAGATATCCGCATCGTCAGCACCAAGCGACTCGACACGCCATTATTCGCGCGCTTCTTTGATGAAGTAAAGATGAAGCAGAAACAGATTGATGGTGCAACGTTCTGGATAGTCGATGGATACGGCTTCCGCTTCGAGCCGTATTACGAGCAGGTGCTGAAGACCGTGGCTGCCAATTACTACCGCGTGCCCGCCTGGCTGCCGCTGCGCGGATGCCAGTTCCTAGAGCAGTACGGCTTCATCTAAAAGAAAACTTCTTGTGCCCGAGGTAGCTGGTGAACACTGGCATCGCAACACCGACAGCATGCGCGATTTCGGGCACGAAGCGATTTACGCCAGACAGCGGAAGCAGGTAGTACAGTGCCATGCTGATCGCCCAGGTCTGAATCACGGCGACGCCATTCACCAGCACGAAGAAGAAAGCGCTTCGCTGCACAGACTGAGTGCCCCGGGTGAACACGAATGCACGCGCAAGGATGAAGGCAGTGAGCATGCCGGTCAGATAGGCGATGACGACCGAGCTTGAAAAATCTAACCAGCGGTTATAAATAATGCGCGAACCAAAGTTCACGCATGCCGCCAGACCACCGGTCAGCAGAAAGCCCAAAAATTCACGCGTCATGAAGTGACGGATCATGTCGATATCCCGTTGACGGCATCGCGCGCCATACGGCGACCAAAGCCTATACTTTCCGAGATGCCGCGATCTTCCGGATAGTAGTAAGAGGTATCGGCCACCCACAGACCCTGCACCGGCAGTGCGACCGGCGGCAAGCGATCCAGATAGCCAGGCTCGCAGATCGGCTGAGCATGGCGATATCGGCTGGCACGGATATCGATGAAGTCATCGTCCTGCAATTCAGCATTGATAGTCTTCAGATAGTTCCTGACCTTATCGATGAATGCCTGATCCGACTCCGCATATTTAGGATGCTCGCCCGGCATATAGAAAGGCACATAGACCACTGAGTGCTGCAAGGGACGCAGGTTCGAATATTCCACTAACCCCGGAATATCCATGTCGTCGTCATTCACATTGAGCCAGAAGTTCTCAGTCAGCCGCTTGTTCAGCTTGACGATCACGCACACCACCGCGATGTTGCGCACAGATTCGAATTTTTGCCTCACTTCCACGGGCAAGTCAGGCATCAGTGGCGGTACATACGGCAGCGGCACGGTGCTGATGATCTTATCGAAGGCGTCCATACCCGCATCGGTTTGCACACCGCGCACGCTGCCCTGTTCGATCACAATGCGACGCACTGGTGTCTTCAGCCGTATCTCGCCACCGCGGCTTTCGATATCTGCCTTCAAGGCGTCGAGCAAGGTGGTGGATCCGCCATCTAGGTAACCAAGCTTCTCGCGGAACAGGTCATAGCGCGAGCGTCCAATGCGGCGTATACGGCTCCATATCCAAGCGGCCGACAAGTTGTCCGAGTGGTGATAGAACTTGTAGTCAAACAAACGCCGCCACAATACTTCCCACGCTTCCGACCCCACCCAGCGTTTGATCCAGCCAGTGGCTTCCACCGAATCGAGCGGCTTCCAGTCCTTGCGCTTAGTGCTTAGAAAAGCATGCAGGCCGTAGCGAAATTTTGCTGCGAGCGACAGGCCTCTGAATTTCAGCAGCGCGATCGGATTACCCCAGGATTGGAGTTGCCGCTGGTACCAATAGCCCATCTTGGTCTCGACCCACTGCATCTTGTGCGCGATACCTAGCTCATCCAGCACCTGCAGGAAGGCGTGGTCAGACGTGCAGTGAAAGTGGTAGTAGCGCTCGATCTGCAGCCCGTTGAAATCAAAGCATGCCGTCATACCGCCGACACGATCGTCGGCTTCGAACACCACAGGCTGGTGACCGTCGCGCGCGAGCTGATAGGCCACTGCGAGACCCATAGGACCCGCACCCAGAACAGCAATTCGCTGCTTTGCCGTCATCAGAACTCCAGTACGACCGCGCTGTAAGTCGGGTCGCAGAAGGTTTCTCGGATCGCGTCGGCAAAGCCTGTGCAGGGCACACTGAAGAGTCGCGGCCAGTCGATGACCTCGAACTCATCCTTGGCCACCAGCGCGGCCAACTGCTGCGTGGTGAAGGGCGGATTGCGATCGAACAGGCCCCACAGCCACAGCAAGGCATAGAACAATCCATAGGGAATCGTCATGATCAGCGCACCGGCACCAGTGGCTCGCTTGATCTCACGAATGATGTCGATATAGTCGACCTTCTCATGGCCCGAGATGTTGTAAATACCCTCAGTGATGCGGTTCTCTATACAGCTGATGATGACATTGCAGAAGTCACCGACATATAACGGCTGGCGCAAATAACGGCCATCGCCGGGCACCGGGAACACCGGCACCTTTTTCATAAAGCGCGACAGCCAGCCAAGATGCTTGCGATCGAACCAGCCAAACATCAGCGTAGGACGCAGCACCGGACAGGGAATGCCACTGCTGATGACCATCTGCTCCTGTGCCTTCTTGGTATTGGTATAGAAATCATCAGCCACAGACTCGACCACAGACGAGCTGATATGCACCAGCTGCTCAACCTGCCCTGCACGAATCGCGTCGAGAACGTTGCGTGTTGAAGTGAGGTTGTTACGTTCGAAGTCAGCATAATCTGGACCGCCGATTTGCGCCTGCAGCATCACGACGGCACGCGCATTGGAAAAATGTCTCTGCCAGTCACCGCGCTCGGCAAGGTCTGCAAATTCGATCGTCAGTTCGGGGTGCATGCGACGCAGTACCTCGAGATTCGCACGATGCTTGTCGAGCACAACAAGATTCGTATAGCCCTGCGCCTTCAGGCGCGCGACCAGATTTTGCCCGACCAGTCCTGCACCACCGGGTAGGATGATTTTTTGCGTGCGCTTGTCGCTGTTCATTCAGATATCCAGCTTGTTGAAGATAAAGCGCGGAAGATGGCGAATCACCATCATGATCAACCACCATTTTGCAGGCGCATACACCACCGGCTTACCCGAATCAATACCGTGAACGATAGCGCGTGCAACGCTCTCTGCTGACGCCAGGCCGGGCTGCGGCAGGTGTGCCGTCATTGGCGTTGCGGTTGGGCCCGGCTTGATCAGCACGACCTTCACCGCGCTGCCGGCAACGCGATGCTGCAACCCCTGCAGATAGCGCTCGACCATACCCTTCGCCGAACCATATACATAGTTGGACTTTCGTCCGCGATCACCCGCGACCGAGCCGATGACCGCCAGCGAGCCGTGACCCTGCTTGATCAGCTGGGCTGCGAAGGCTTCTGCAAACAATACTGGCGACAGTCCATTGACCAGCAGCGCCTCGCAGGCGATATCAATGTCACGCTCACACTCTGGCTGCTGCGGCAGGTTACCGTGCGCAATCAGCACGATATCGATCGCCGCTTGTGCGGCATGATCCACCAGAGACTTGATGTCGGTGGTGTCATTGAAATCTATTTGGATTTCCTCCACGACTGATTGCGGACTACGCACACGCAGATCGTCGGCGACCTGCTGCACGCGGGACAACTCACGCCCGACGAGAATGAAATCCGCACTTTCATCCGCCCATCGTCTTGCACATTGCGCAGCAATCGCTGAGCTGGCGCCGATGATCACGATTCTTTTTTTACTCAATTCATGTCCCCATCAATCGCCGCGACAGTGCCGAGCTAATCCCCGGATCACGATGCAGCAAGAATTCGTTCAGTCTGGGATAGCCGGCCTCGAACAAGGCGCGCGGCATGCGCGCATCCTTGGCCGGATACAGCCGACCGCCCGCACCCATCACCAGCGCATCCAGCGTATCGAACAGCTTCATCGTGCGCTCGCCATTGTTCGGAAAATCTAGCGCAAGCGTGACACCGTGCTGCGCGAAGCTCAGCATGCCGCGCGGCTCACGCTCGCCGAAGGTCTTGAGCACCGCAAGAAAGGAACCCATGCCCGCCTGCGAGATCGCCGCCAGCATCGCCTTGACACCATCGCGGCCGGTGTCTCTCGGTAGTACACACTGGTATTGATAAAAACCACGTGGACCGTAGATACGATTCCAGTCGTGCACGCTATCGAGCGGATTAAGAAAAGACTCATAGTGCTGTACGCTGCTGGCACGCGATTTCTTCAGCGCATAGTAGGCGCTGTTGAAGGGGCCTAGCGACCATGCATTGATCAGCGATACCGGCGGTACGAAAGGCACTCGCAAGGAACGGGCTGAGTGAGATTCGCTGATCTGTGCATCGATCGGATTGGCGCGCATGAAGATACCGCGACCCGCGCCATGCAAACAATCGACCCAGGACACCGTATGCTCCCAGGCCTCCTCAGAGGCATCCGCCAGATCAAAAAATTCTGCGAGATCACGATACGGCAGTGTTTCCACCTGCAGCCATGGACCCGGAACGCGCTGCAAGCGAATTTCGGCGTCGACGATCACCCCAGTCAGCCCAAGTCCACCGATAGTGGCTTCGAACAAAGGATCGCCCGGCTCACATTCGTGCTCGCTACCATCGGTACGTACTAGCGTCAGGCGGGTCACATGGTCGCCAAAGCAGCCACGCACATGGTGGTTCTTGCCATGTATATCGTTTGCAATCGCGCCGCCAACGGTGATCAGCTGCGTGCCGGGTACCACCGGCAGCATCCAGCCACGCGGTACGCAAAGTCGCTGCAAGTCTCTGAGCAGCAGGCCGGCCTCGCAGCGCAAGCGTCCTTCACGTTCATCGAAAGCGATATAGCGGTCCATCGCTTGCGTATCCCACAACACGCCACCGGGATTCAGACACGCATCGCCATAGCTGCGCCCGTTACCAAAGGCGAGTCCGCGCTGGCCTTTGATGGCGGCTGCGACGCGCGTGCGGTCAGGTAGCGGATGCAGTTCATGCGCGAATGCGCCAAGTCGTCCCCAAGCGCTGATCGCTACCATGTCCAGCCCCGCGATCCGGCGAGTAGCACCGCGATGAACGCGACACCCGCTGCAAGGCTGACACGATCGCTCATTGCGAAGACCAGCGGGTCATCGTGCATCTCACCGCGATGTGTCTTCATCCATATCCAGCTCACCCAGAACAGCAGCACCGGCACGGCAAACCAGATCAGTTCGGGTGAGCGGTAAAGTCGCACCACCGCCTCACTATTCAGATAGAGCGCCAACACCACCACCGAGGCGAAACCGGACATCACACCCAGCGTCTGCACCAGCGATGCATCAGTGGTCAGATAGCCGCGCCCATGCGCGCGCGCGCTGCCGGACTTGGCCTGCAGATCAAGTTCCGCATAGCGCTTCACGAAGGCCAGTGACAGAAACAAAAAGGCCGAGAAGGCGAGCAGCCAGAATGACAGACTGATACCCACTGCAGCTGCGCCAGCGATGATGCGTAGTGAGTACAGCATCGCCAGCACCAGACAGTCGATGATCACCAGACGCTTGAGCGCGATGGAATACGCGCAAGTCAATGCAAAGTACAACGCAAGCCAGCCGGTAAATGCCGGCCCCACCGGCCACGCGCACAGCAGCGCTGCGAACAACAGCAGGGGTGATAGCAGAACGCCGACCGATACTGGAAGGCGTCCAGAGGCAAACGGGCGCGCTTTTTTGCGCGGATGCAGCCGGTCGCTATCGAGATCGAGCAAGTCGTTCGCGATATACACCGCCGACGCACACAGACTGAAAGCAATGAACGCATCGACGAACCGCATCGTCTGATCGACGTCCGGAATCATATGCGCGGCCAGCGGTGCCATCAGCAGTAACAGATTCTTCGTCCACTGATGCACGCGCAGCGCGCGCCACCAGATGTACCAGCCAGCGGGTTCAGCGGCGAAAGTCTGATCGATCTCGACCATTTGATGCGCCTTGCGTGTGACCGTACCGGAGGCATTGACCACGACGGCCTTGCGCGCAAGCTTCCATACCTGCAGATCGACATGGGCGTTGCCGGCGTAGTCAAAACCGCCGGCGCCGAAACGCTTTTGCAGCGCATCGGCCTTATTGGCACCACCGAGATTGGTGCGGCCATCACTGGCGAGTACGTCATCGAAAATGCCCAGGTGTTCCGAGATCGCACTGGCGATGCTGATGTCGGCAGCCGTGCACAACACCAGCTTGCGACCGTGTGCACGCTGCGTTGTGAGCCATTCCAGCAAACGCTGGTTGTACGGGAGCGCGGCCGGATCGAATCGTGACAGCGCGGCCAGCTTCTGTTTGAGCACCGCCTTGCCGCGCAACAGCCAGAACGGCACCAGCAGCAGCGCCAGCGGATGGTCGCGCAGCGCACGCAGTGCCGCTTCATGCAAGGTGTCCGAATGGACGAGCGTGCCGTCAAGATCGACCGCGAGCGGTATGGAATTCAAGAGCTTATCCTTTTGGGTACGCAGGCCAGAACCAGAGTTGTCGCTGCGCGCGTATTGTAAATCACCGTTACTGCCAATAAAAAACCGCCGCCCCCTCGCGGGAACGGCGGCTTATCTGAACGACAGCGGACGAGAATCAGCGCTGCACGGCGTCCACCACCGCCAGCGCCGTCATATTGACAATACGGCGCACGGTGGCCGATGGCGTGAGGATATGCACAGCGCGCGCGCAACCGAGCAGCACGGGTCCGATCGCGATACCACCACCGGCCGTCACTTTCAGGAGGTTGTACGCGATATTGGCGGCATCAATATTGGGCATCACCAGCAGGTTCGCATCGCCCTTCAATACGGTGTCGGGCATAGTGGACTTCAGCAGGTGGGAATCGAGAGCGGTATCGCCGTGCATTTCACCATCGACCTCGAGATCAGGCGCACGCTCGCGGATGATCGCCAGCGCATTGCGCATCTTGACCGCTGACTCGCTATTGCTCGAACCGAAGTTCGAGTGCGACAGCAGCGCAGCGCGCGGATGCAGACCGAAACGCTTCATCTCGTCCGCCGCCATGATCGTGATCTCGGCGATCTGCTCGGCAGTTGGGTTTTCGTTGACATGCGTATCCACCAACACCATCTGCCTGTCCTGCAACACCAGCGCATTCATGGCTGCATAGGTATTCACGCCCGGTCGCTTGCCGAGGATCATATCGACATAGTGCAGGTGCAGATCGGTATTGCCGTAGGTACCGCAGATCATGCCGTCGGCATCACCTTTATAGATCGCCATCGATCCGATCAGCGTGTGACGACGACGCATTTCCAGTTTTGCCCATTGCTCAGTCACGCCTTTCCGGCGTGTCATAGCCAGGAAAGTTTCCCAGTACGAGCGATAACGCTCGTCACGCTCGGGATTAATGATGTCGAAATCAATCTCGGGACGCAGACGCAACCCGTAGCGCTCGATGCGCTGCGCCAGCACTGCCGGACGACCCACCAGGATCGGTTTGGCCAGACCTTCATCGATTACCACCTGCACCGCGCGCAGTACGCGCTCTTCTTCACCTTCGGCAAAGACGATGCGCTTCTTCGCAGCCGGCGCCTTTTTCGCAATCGCGAACACCGGCTTCATGAAGGTACCGCTGTGGTACACGAACTGCTGCAGACGATCCATGTACGCTGCCATGTCCTGAATCGGACGCACCGCGACGCCATCCTTCTCGGCGGCAATCGCTACCGCCGGCGCAATCTTCAGCATCAGGCGCGGATCGAAGGGCTTGGGAATCAAATACTCGGGACCGAAGGACAGATTGGTCACGCCGTAGGTGGTCGCCACGACATCAGACTGCTCAGCTTGCGCCAGTTCAGCAATCGCATGCACGGTCGCGATCTCCATACCGCGCGTGATCGTCGTCGCACCACAATCCAGCGCGCCACGGAAGATGTAGGGGAAGCACAGCACGTTGTTGACCTGATTCGGATAGTCCGAGCGGCCGGTCGCGATCACTGCATCATCGCGTACTGCGCGAACTTCTTCAGGCAGGATTTCCGGCGTCGGATTCGCCAGTGCAAGCACCAGCGGTCGCGCTGCCATTGCCTTGACCATCTCCGGCTTCAATACACCACCGGCCGACAGGCCGAGGAAAATATCTGCGCCCGGAATGACTTCTGCCAGCGTGCGCTCTTTGATGTCTTGCGCGAAACGCTCTTTATCCGGATCCATCAGTTCGGCGCGGCCCTTGTAGACCACGCCGGCGAGGTCGGTAACGATGATGTTCTCAATCGGGAAGCCGAGATCAACGATCAGATCCAGACAGGCCAGCGCCGCTGCGCCCGCACCTGACACCACCAGTTTGCACTTCTTAATGTCTTTACCGACCACTTTCAGGCCGTTCAGGATGGCCGCGCCAACAATAATCGCGGTGCCATGCTGATCGTCATGAAAGACCGGAATATTCATCCGGTCGCGTAGCTTGCGCTCGATATAGAAACACTCGGGCGCTTTGATGTCCTCAAGGTTCACGCCGCCGAAGGTCGGTTCAAGCGCAGCGATGATGTCGCACAGCTTGTCGGGATCGCTTTCATTGACCTCGATATCGAACACGTCGATGCCGGCAAATTTCTTGAACAGCACGCCTTTGCCTTCCATAACCGGTTTGGCGGCCAGCGGACCAATGTTGCCGAGACCCAGCACCGCGGTGCCGTTGGTGATCACGGCTACCAGGTTGCCACGTGCGGTATAGCGGAATGCGTTGGATGGCTCAGCGTGAATCTCTTCGCAGGCCGCAGCCACGCCGGGCGAGTAGGCCAGGGCCAGGTCGCGCTGGTTGGTCAGTTGCTTGGTCGGAGTGACGGCGATTTTGCCCGGAGAAGGAAATTCGTGGTACTCGAGGGCGGCCTGGCGGAATTGCTGGCGCGCTTGTTCTTTTTGGTTATCGTTGTCCATACCGTGTTGCGTCCTTGCGCGGGAGTGTCTCTGGAATCGTCCGATTTTATCAGACCCCCTCTTCTCGCGATCGGGGGCTGCTGTGCATTTCAGTCAATAGACTCTTTACCAAAAAGCGGATGACGCGCTTGGGTACAATGCAGCGGTGACTTCCGAATTCAATCTGATCGCGCGCTATTTCACGCGACCCCCACGCGCCGACGGACCGGTGCTGCTGGGCGTCGGTGATGATGGCGCGCTACTCAACCCGCCAGCCGGCGAGACACTGGTCGTCTCTACCGATATGCTGGTCGAAGATCGGCACTTCTTCGCTGGTGCCGATCCCGAGGCGCTGGGTCACAAGTCGCTGGCGGTGAACTTATCTGACCTTGCGGCCATGGGCGCGCGCCCGCTGGGCTTCACGCTGGCGCTGGCCCTGCCCTCCGCCGACGAGCACTGGCTCGCCGCTTTCTCACGCGGACTGTTCGCGCTGGCCGATACGCAGGGTATTGAACTGATCGGCGGCGATACCACGCGCGGACCCTTGAATATTTGCATCACGGTGTTCGGCTCTGTACCTGCTCAGCAGGCATTGCGTCGCGATGGCGCGGCGGCCGGCGATGATGTGTGGGTGTCGGGCACGCTCGGCGATGCGCGGCTTGCGCTCGAGGCGCTGCGCAACAGTCTCGCCCTGCCCCCCGCCGATGTGGAGACCGCCTCATCCAGACTGCACCGTCCAACGCCACGCGGGGCACTGGGACTCGCGTTGCGCGGACTCGCCAGTGCTACCATCGATGTGTCTGACGGATTACTCGGTGATCTCGCACATATCATCGAACGTTCTGCAGTTGGCGCCGTCATTGATGCTGATGCGCTACCTGTCGGCAAGGTGCTCGCAACACAGCCTGTTGAACTCAAGCGCGAGTTCGCGCTCAATGGCGGCGATGATTACGAACTATGTTTCACTGCGCCCGTTGCGCGTCGAGCAGCCGTTCAAGCACTGGCGTCGGAAACCGGCATTGCAGTGACCCGTATCGGCCACATCACGTCGGAATCCGGACTGCAGATCACGGATGCCAACGGTCATGCGATAACGACGAGCTCCCGTTCCTTCGATCACTTCGCCAGCCCATGATGCAGACTGATACTGAGACACCGATGGTTCGCACGCCCGTGATACCCACCCGGCAGTTCATGCTCGCGCATCCCGAGCATTTGCTGGCACTGGGCTTTGGTAGCGGTCTGTCACCCGTGGTACCCGGAACAGTCGGCACGCTGTTCGGCTGGCTGAGCTTTCACTGGCTGTCCGCGCACTGGCCTGCGACCTTCACACCTTCCGTATGGGCGATGCTGATTGTGGTGGGCTTTGTCATGGGCGTACGTGCGTGCGAGACCACGGGACGCGCGCTTGGCGTACCCGATCATGGCGCGATGGTGTGGGATGAAATTATTGCGATCTGGCTAGTGCTGCTATTCGTCACTCCGGCAACTTTCACTGCCGAACTGATGGCCGTGATGGTGTTTCGCGTGTTCGATATGACCAAGCCGCCACCGATACGTCAATTCGAGCGCAGGTTCAAGGGTGGCTTTGGCGTCATGGCCGACGACATACTTGCTGCGTTTTTCACCTTGCTGACGCTTGCGCTCTGGCGCTTCGTGTGAAAACCTGAACCTTCAGCGTCATCGAATCCGGAGATCGCAATGAACACGAATGGCGAACAGAGACTGCAGGCACTGGCCGAGCAAGTCGGCCAAGCGCTGAAGCAAAAACGCTGGCTGCTAGCAACGGCAGAGTCCATTACGGGTGGCAGCATCTCTCAGGCAGTGACAGACATTGCTGGCTCATCCGAATGGTTTGATTGCGGCTTCGTGACCTACTCGAATTCATCGAAGACCGAGCAGCTGGAGGTACCTGACGCCTTGATCGCTCAGTTCGGCGCCGTCAGCGAAGAAGTCGCTGCCGCGATGGCCAAAGGCGCGCTGGCGACTTCCGACGCGCACATTGCCTTGTCAACGACTGGCATTGCGGGTCCGACCGGTGCGGTGCCGGGTAAGCCTGTGGGTACGGTGTGCTTTGGCTGGGCTGTCGGTACCTCAGTACATACCGAGCGACTGGTGTTTCAGGGGGACAGGCATGCTGTGCGGATGCAGACGGCGGAGCATGCGTTGAGAGGGTTGTTGAGGGTGTTGCAGGGTGTTTGATGGGCTGGTGGTTGTTTAACCGTGGGTCCCAGCCACCGCCCGAGCGAAAGCTGAGGGAAAGCTGGGACCCACGGCGGCCGATTAACTAAGACTTCCGAAACACGTTAATCGCATCCCTAGTCTCACGAGCCACCCGCGCAGCCGCATCAGCAAAAGACTCGCCCTCTGCACGCTTGGCATACAGAATCGCCCGCGAAGAATTAATCATCATGCCGGCACCATCGGCCGTCTGACCCGCATTCACGGTCGCTTCAATATCACCACCCTGTGCGCCAATCCCGGGCACCAGTAGCGGCATGTCGCCGACGATCTTGCGTACTTCGGCGATCTCTTGCGGAAAAGTCGCACCGACCACCAGCGCGCACTGTCCGTTCCGGTTCCACTTCTCCGCGACCAATCGAGCGACATGCTGATACAGCGGCTTGCCATCCACTTTCAGGAATTGCAGATCCGATCCGCCCGGATTCGATGTACGGCACAGCACGATCACGCCTTTGTCCGCCCACTGCAGGTAAGGCTCAACGGAATCGAAACCCATATACGGATTCACCGTGACTGCATCGGCACGATAACGCTCGAAGGCTTCGCGCGCGTACTGCTCCGCCGTGGCGCCAATGTCACCGCGCTTGGCATCGAGCACCAATGGTGTCTGCGGATAGTGCTGGTTCAGGTAATCGCAAATGGCCTGCAACTGATCCTCAGCCGCCAGCGCCGCGAAGTACGCAATCTGCGGCTTGAACGCGCAGGCAAATGGCGCAGTCGCATCAATGATGGCCTTGCAGAATTCGAAAACGGCGTCGGGCCTTGCCTTGATCTCGTCAGGAAATTTGCTGACGTCGGGGTCGAGACCCACGCACAGCAGCGAATCATTGCGGCGGATCGCAGCGCCGAGCTTGTCGATGAATGTCACGCGGAGTCGGTATCTAGTATTGAACGGACAGATTGTAACGTGTCGTGCTATCGTGCCGCCCCATGCATCAGATGACCCGCAAAGATATCGTCCTGCTCGCGTTCCTGATTCTGTTCTGGGGACTGAACTGGCCTGTCATGAAACTCAGCGTGCGCGAGTTCCCGCCGCTGACATTCCGTACGCTGTCCATGATCGGTGGTCTGGCCGTGATTGCTCTGGTGGCTCGCCTGCAGGGCGCGACTATGCGCATCCCGGAAGGCAAAGCATTCACCGTTGCTCAGCTTGCAGTCCCGAACATGCTGTTCTGGCACGCGTTCATCATCATTGGTGTGAAGTTGCTGTCTTCGGGACGTGCTGCGATCCTGGGTTACACCATGCCGGTGTGGGCAGTGCTGTCTGGACTAATTTTTTTCGGCGACCGCATCAGTAGCCGTGCACTGCTGGGTATTGTGCTAGCGATGACGGGTGCGGGCTTGCTGCTGTCGAGTGAATTCGCGCACATGTCCGGACAGCCGCTCGGCACACTGTTCGCATTAATCGCCGCAGCAGCCTGGGGCTTTGGTACCGTGCTGATGAAGCGCACTAAGCTCGATATGCCAACCATCTCGCTGACCTTCTGGATGCTGGCACTGACCACGACCGCCATGGCTCTCCTGTCAGCGGTGTTTGAATCTTCCCAATGGCGTATGCCGAATTCGGTGGAATGGGGCGGCATTATTTACAACGCCGTGATCATCTTCGGCTATGCGCATGTGGTGTGGTTTCGTCTGGCGCGTCTGTTGCCGCCGGTGGTGTCGAGTCTGTCGGTGATGTTCATTCCGGTGCTCGGTACGTTTGCTGGATCATGGCTGCTCGGCGAGACGCCGCAATGGCAGGACTATGTGGCGATGCTACTGATCCTCGCCTCGATGTCGACCGTGATGTTCGGCCCGCGCAAGGCCGATCAGTAAGCCTCGTACACCCACAACAGCAGACTGTCGAACGCTGCGCGCGCTTCATTGGCCTTCGGGTGATTGATGATGCAGACCACCGCGATTCTTTTTCCCGAACGCGTGGTCACGTAGCCGGCGATACTTGCCACGTCGTCGAGACTGCCGGTCTTGATATGCGCCCTGCCCTTGAGTGGCGAATTGTCAAAGCGTTTGGCCATCGTGCCGTCGATACCGGCGATCGGCAGCGCCGACATAAACTCCGGCATGGTGGGTTGTCGCCACGCACGCTGCAGCAAGGCCGCCAGCGTTGCCGCCGGCATTCTTTCGTCTCGCGATAATCCTGAGCCGTTCTGCAGCACGACGTCATGCGTATCCAGTCCCGATGCCGACATCCACTCGGTGACCCGCAGCACGGCTGCAGTGCTTGTCGCCGGCTCGCCTCCGCGTTGTGCAGCCAAGGTCAACAGCAGATTGCGAGCCATCACGTTATTGCTGAACTTGTTGATGTCGCGGATCTGCGCGGCCAACGGCGCTGAAGTCCAGCGCGCCAATTCGCGGCTGTCTGTGCGCACCTGACCATCGACCACCGCGCCATTGAATACGCCGCCCAGCTGCGACCACATGGGTCGGAACACTGCTGAAAAATACTGCGTGTGGTCCAGTGTATGCAGGTGGAAATTCAGCTCGCGGTCGCCGCACGACACAGGATAGGCACCGGTGAAGCGCAGACCCTGTACGGTGAACTGTGCCTGTAATTGCTCGCGCAAGTTCTGACACGGCAGATCGGCGCCAGTCGGAGGCACGATCGAGAAACCCTGAAGTACCGGCTCGCTGGCCACTTGTACGGTTTGCCCTCCTGCTCGCGGATGCAGCGTCAGGCTGAGCGCTTTTGCATCGAGCAGCAAAGCATCGGACGGAGCGTTGTAGGCGCGGTCCGGACGGCCGTCGAAGGCTGCCGCATCAGGCTGTTCAACGCGAAACAGTCGACGATCAAGAACAAGGTTTCCACGGATTTCGCGCAGGCCGAAGGCACGCAAGCGCGTCAGCAAGCGCCACAGGTCTTCATGCGCGAAGCGCGGATCGCCACCACCTTCGAATACGAGGTCACCGCGCAGCACGTCGCCTTCCATCGTGCCATGTGCATGTACACGCGTAATCCATCGGTAGTCGGGACCGAGTAGTTCGAGCGCGGCCTGCGTGGTGAGCAGTTTCATCACCGATGCAGGTTTGGAGGCGCGTATATTGTTCAGCGCTATCAGCGGTTTGCCACCGTCTGCCGGACGGACATCGAGCGCTACTGCATCAATTGGCACACCGGCACGCTTGAGTTCGGCAGACATCTGCACAGGCAACAGTACGGGTGACGTGGCCTGTGCCAGCAGCGGCATGAGAATACACAGAATGATCAGGGTCAATCGCTGCATGAGAACTCCATTTCGTGACTGCGCATTATCCCATGCAGACCCCGACGTTCATCGCTCAGGGAGTGTCGACCGGCTTGAGATTATCGGGTAGCGGAATGAACTCAGCGTCGCCCATCACGCTCGCGAAACGCTGCGCCATCCAATCGCGTTTGGCTTGTTCGATGCGATCGCGGTCGCTCGACACGAAATTCCACACCACATGACGTGGACCATCCATCGGCTCACCGCCGAGCAGCATGACGGTCGCTCCCGTCGTGCCGGCCTGCATCAGCAAACGCGTTGACGGTCTCGTCACCAGCAGACCACCGGCCTTGTGCATGCCATCGGGACCCAGATCGAGCTCGCCCTGCACGATGTATAGCGCCTGTTCGTCATACTCGGCAGGCATCTCGAAGCGCGCACCCGGCTGTAGTGTCAGTTGAACATAGAAGAGTGGAGAGCGCGTCGGCAAGGGAGTGTGCATACCGAGAAAACTGCCGGCGACCAGCACAGCATGTACGCCATCGCCCTCCATGGTTGGTAGCGCTTCAGCCTTTAGATGCGTGAAATCAGGTTCACATTCCTCGTCTGCCTTGGGCAGCGCGACCCAGCACTGCAGCCCATACAGCGACGAGGCCTGCGCGCGCTGCGTAGGATCACTGCGCTCCGAATGAACAATGCCGCGTCCGGCGGTCATCCAGTTGACCTCGCCGGCGCGAATGGACTGAACACTACCTAGGCTATCGCGGTGCAGAATCTCACCTTGGAGCAGCCAGGTCACGGTCGCCAGACCGATATGCGGATGCGGGCGCACGTCCAGACCGATGCCGGGTTTCAGCACCGTCGGCCCCATCTGGTCGAGGAACACGAAAGGACCGACCATGCGGCGCTCGGCAGCAGGCAAGGCGCGCCGAACCTCAAAGCCACCGCCCAGGTCGCGTGTACGGGGAATAATGATCTGTTCGAGTGAATTCATCGTCCGATAATAGCGCCGGCGAACGGACGAGGTCGCCCAACAGGCCTGCGCATACTCAAATTGACAAGGGGTTTTACGGAATTCGGCTGATTTTACGGCCAAGATTCTTGAAAAAGCCCCTGCCCGTCCCTATACTTGGCACTCGTTGACGGAGAGTGCTAACAATCTCCCGGCAGACACCCTTTTCAAAGGGGTCGCCGGCGGGCCCCAAACCCGCGAAGGCGACCTCCATTACCAACCTTAATCATTGTTTTAAAAGGAGTTTTTATGAGCCTTCGTCCTCTGCACGACCGCGTCATCGTCGAGCGCCAAGAACAGGAAACCAAAACCGCTTCGGGCATCGTGCTGCCGGATGCAGCCGCCGAGAAGCCGGACATGGGCAAAGTGCTGGCGGTCGGCAACGGCAAGATTCTCGAAGATGGCAAGACCCGTCCGCTGGACGTGAAGGTCGGTGACCACGTCCTGTTCGGCAAGTACTCAGGACAGACCGTGAAGGTCGACGGCAAGGAAGTACTGGTCATGCGCGAAGACGACATCATGGCCATCGTTGAGAAGAAGTGATCTGCGGCGCCTCTCAGGCGCCGCATCCCAACGCACGTTGGGATCCACCCCGGTGCAGCCGGGGCCAAGGTAAATAATTGAATCATTGAAGGAGTAATCACCATGGCAGCTAAAGACGTAGTTTTCGGCGACAG